>JBDLJL010000027.1:0-41444 GCA_039714415.1 Bacteroidota bacterium | reverse complement strand
CTTTTATCAATTTTGAGGGCAAAGCCTTTAAAGAAGATGGTACTTTGTTGGCAAGTTCTACATCAAGAATGATGGTTATAAAATTGAAACAAGACTAGTTGTTAAATTGTCCATTTCCCAGACAAGAAATTCCACACACAATCACAATTATAGTCATCGCAGCGAAGGAAGCGATTCCCAACAAAAGGCTCTGTAGCTAATTATAACAAATTAGCCGCAGAGCGTATATTAGGGGATTCCTTCGTTTCACTAGGAATGACGATGCTAGTTCATATAATCCGCCGGATCAACATTTTTCCCGGCTTTCATCACTTCATAATGCAAATGCGGTGCAGTTGACATACCTGTTTGGCCAACAAAGCCAATAATATCTCCTTTTTTTACTTTGTCACCAGATTTCACCTTGTATTCTGATAAATGTGCATAAAGGGTTGAATATTCTTTATCATGGTCAATAATAATTCTCTTTCCATAACCACCTTTGTAGTCAGCGTCCCTCACAACACCATCGGTAGTTACCATAATTTCAGTACCACTCTTTGCTTTCAGGTCAATGCCTTTATGCATTTTTTTCTTTTTGTAGATGGGGTGCATCCTCATACCATAGCCCGTAATTTTTTCAACCTTTTCTTTCTTTACAGGCCAAATAGAGGGTTCATTATCTACGCTTTTCATTAATACGGGTACTTCTATAAGTTTTCCTTCACTAACATCAACATACTCAGTGTTTGTAAAGGCAAATAAACCTGCTATAATTCCTGTTGCAATAAATAATACAAAGTATTTAAATATGTTTTTTTGTTTTGAATCTATATTTTTCATCATTTTTAATCTTTTTTTTGTTAATGAATAATTGAACTTGCTAACCAGACTGTTATTAAAGTTGCTTTGTGCCTGCTCAAAAATCTGATTCATATACATATCAGTATTTTCTACATTGCTTAAAACACCAGAATCTGCTAAGAATTCATGCTGGGCAACAAGCTCTTTCTTAAGTAAATACATAAAAGGATTTATCCATAAAAGAGCAGAAAAAATTTGTGTAATGAATAAATCAAGGGTGTGCCATTGCCGGGCATGAACTTTTTCATGCTCCAAAACCAAACTGTTTACACCGGGAAACTTTTCAACAAAAATGTAATGTAAAAATGAAAAGGGAGATTTAAAACCGTGGTTCACAACTAATGTAAACCTGTCTTTTTTTATTTTATCATAGGCAAATATTTTAATAATGATGCGAACTAACTCAACAATAAAACGAAATAATATGAAAGAACTAATAAGTAAATAGATGGAACTCAGAAGCATTGACATACTAAAACTTGTTTTGGGTAAATCCATTACATGCGAACCTGTATTAGAAAAATCTGCGTAGTCAAAAACATCACCCACAAACTGAAATTGGTTAATATTGACCAATGTTTCTACTTTTTCAGGAATTGAAATAAACGGAAATACAAATGCAAACAATAAAGTACTTAGCAAAAACAATCTATTTAGATAAAAGTTTCTGTTGTTACGTATTAAAATCCAATATAGTGAATACAGAATAAAGATTGTTAAATTTACTTTTATAAAATAGGTTATAATTTGTTCCATTACTCTCTAATTTAAACTTTGCCCATAAAATCCAGACACTTATAAATTTTTAATTTCCTTTTTTAAATCGTTAGAAGTCCACAGTTTTCAGTAGGTAGGCTTTACTGAGCCACTGTCCACTGTAGACTGTCTACTGCCAACTTGTACATCTAATTAAATAAAATTCATATACAAAAAAGTCTAAAAATCCAGAGATTATAGACAGACTGTAATAAACTACATACCACTTTTCTTACTTTCAATTTCATTTTCAATCAATTTCTTCAATTCTTCCAACTCAGTAAGGTTCATATCACTTTCATTCATGAAAAAAGAAGCAAATTTTTTATTTGAATTATTAAAAAAACTTCCTACCCATTTCTTGAAAAATTTTCCGGTATATTCCTTCTTGTTCACTGATGGATAATACTCATGAACTTTCCCGTAGGTATTAAACTTAATAAAGCCCTTTTCTACCAGAACCCGAACAACTGTTGACACAGTTGTATATGCAGGTCGAGGCTCAGGAAATTGTTCAATAATATCTTTAAGGAAGCCCTTTTCAATCTTCCAAAGATATTGCATTACCTGTTCTTCTGCCTTTGTTAATTCTTTCATGTAACAAACATATAACTATTTTTTTAATCATGCAACTATAAACATAGTACACAAACTAAAATAATAGTCGTGAATTTGCTATTTGCCTGAGATACTTATAATTATATACCCAAAAAATATTTAGGAATTTGTGTTTTGCAATAATCTTCTCTATTTTTGTATATGTTCATACATATGAACATTTTAAAAACCAAAATTGATAAGCTATTTTTACATGCATTTGAGAATAAATCATAACAGTGGAATACCCTTGCACTTGCAAGTAGAAGAGCTGCTACGAAAGCTTGTTGAATTACCGGAATATACTAAAGGAAAAATGTTTCCCAAAGAAGTTGATATAGCACAACAACTAGGTATTTCACGAAATACGGTACGTCAGGCTATCAGTAAATTAGTTATAGAAGGTCTTTTGGAAAGAAAAAAAGGTGTAGGGACAAAAGTTGCAGAACAAAATATTAGTACTCGCCTCAAAAGTTGGATGAGTTTCACCCAGGAAATGAACAAAAAGGATATTGCTTTTATAAATTATGAGATCAAGGTTGAAAAAGTACTTGCCGATGAAGAAGTGGCAAATGTCCTGGAAATTGAAGAGAGTACTGAAGTGATTAAACTGTCCAGACTTCGCGGGGATAGTGAAGGGCCTTTCGTACATTTTATTTCATGGCTGCATCCGCGTATTGGTTTAAGCAAAAAAGAAGATTTTAGCCGCCCCTTGTATGAAATTTTGGAAAAGGATTATTCAACTGTTGTTGATCTCTCAAAAGAAAAAATTATGGCCGTTTGTGCGGAAAAAAAAATAGCAAATAAATTACAAATTTCAGATACTAACCCGGTACTTAAACGTATCAGGAAGGTCTACGATCCAGGAAAAAGACCCATTGAATATAATATAGGTTACTACCGGGCAGATAAATTTTCATATACAATTGATATAAAACGTGAATTTAAATAGCTAATAGATGAATTTGACAGATAATACAGAAAAAACAAATATCCCTTATTTAATACTGCTTGCTGGAATTGCGGCATTGGGCGGTTTCTTATTTGGTTTTGATACAGCAGTGATTTCCGGGACTATTAGTTTTGTAAAAGAACAATTTATTTTAGATACGGTAGCTGAAGGCTGGTTTGTAAGTTCTGCACTCGTGGGTTGTATTGTTGGTGTTTCATTCTCGGGCTTTATCAGTGATTATTTCGGCCGCAAAAAAGTACTTTTTGTAGCTGCATTCCTATTCCTGATTTCCGCATTGGGTTGTGCTTTAACACAAACACATACTGCTTTAATTATTTACAGATTAGTTGGCGGATTAGGCGTAGGTGTCGCTTCCATGGTTTCACCATTGTACATTTCTGAAATTTCCCCGGCAAAGTTCCGTGGGCGGATGGTTGCCCTTTATCAACTTGCAATTACCATTGGAATATTAACTGCATATTTCTCAAATGCTTTTATTCAAAACCAGGCTTCAATTGTCGAAGGTAAGACTGAATCAATATTCAGTTTTCTTTTCAGGGATGAAATATGGCGTGGTATGTTTGCTGCTGAAACTATTCCGGCTTTCGTCTTTCTTTTCTTAATTTTTATAATTCCTGAAAGCCCACGCTGGTTGATTACTAAAAACAAAGAAGAAAACGCAAAAAAAACTTTATTGAAATTAGGCAGTGAATCTTTTGCTAATAATCAAATAAATGCAGTAAAAGATAGTTTGAAACATGAAACCGGTTCATTAAAACAGCTTCTTCAACCAGGATTTCGAACAGCCTTGTTTATTGGTGTAGCAATTATGTTATTATCACAATTTTCAGGAATTAATGCCATTATTTATTATGGACCTAAAATTTTAAACGAAGCTGGTTTTACTCTAGGTGATGCACTCGGAGGGCAGGTTACTATTGGTATAGTAAATGTTCTTTTTACATTTATCGCAATTCTTACAGTCGATAAATTTGGCAGAAGACCGGTACTGATACTTGGTGTATTCGGAATTGTTATTGCTCAAATTGCCGTAGGCACTTTGTTTTACCTGAATATGAGTAATAGCCCATTGCTCTTAATATTTATCTTGTTTTTTATTGCTTGTTTCGCATTTTCATTCGGCCCCGTTGGCTGGATTATTATCAATGAAATATTTCCAAATAGTATTCGCGGAAAGGCAGTTTCAATTGCCACACTAGCCGTTTGGATTGGCACTGCATTAATCGGGCAGTTTGTTCCATTTCTTCTTGAAAATATAACACCGGCAGGTACATTTTGGTTATTTGCTGTATTGGCATTTCCAACGATTATAATTACTTGGAAAATAATTCCTGAAACAAAAGGAAAATCACTCGAAGAAATTGAAAAACATTGGCTTAGTTATCAAGAGTAAATAATTAAAGTTATCGTTATGAAAGCAAGAAAATCAGTTCTATTAGTAATTTTTCTATCATTTTATTGGGGTGCTTTTTCACAAGAATATCTTAATGGATATAAGGAAGAAGTGAGTGGTAAAAGGTTTAGTTATCATTCGCCATTACCTGATGTGAAATTATCATTACTATCCAGGGCTCGAAGTGATTATGCCCCCATTGAATGGAAAACAGAAACGGTACCTGAAAATTATAAAGGAAAAACGGTTTCTTTCATTTGGTTGTACGGAACCGATGTATTAGCTGAAAGTCAGGGTTTTGAAATGTATATAAATAATGAAAAATATTTCCATTTTTCAAACCCGGTAGATAATAAAGAAGAAAAGCGAAGCTTTAAAAATAAAAACGGTGCAGAGCTAAGTTTTATCCGTACTATGATTGATAAACATGGAGACCAAATGGGTTTTGCAGTTTTAAAGATACCAAGAAAAAATATAATGCCGGGTGAACAGGTAAATATAAAAATAGATGGTACAGACCGTGAAAGCAATGCATGGGTAATGACTTTTAAAGCAGAACTTAAAGAAAAGCTTGATATTATTCAAACCAAAACGGTAAGCAAAAAAGACGGTAAATTTTTTCATACGGCTCGATTTTGTTTTATTCACCTTGGCGATACTGAAGATGCACTTATCTCTGTTGGTAAAATTCAAAAGAGAACTGAGCTTAAAACTGGATATAATTCAGTGGATATTCTTATCCCGAAAGTAAATAAACCAACCCAATTTACAGCTCAAATTAAAATAGGAAACAAAAAGCAGGAAAACCGCAAGTTTACTTTAAAGCCCGTAAAAGAGTGGACTATTTATATGGTACAGCATACTCATACCGATATTGGTTACACCAGGCCCCAAACAGAAATACTAGCTGAACATTTAAGGTATATTGATGATGCACTGGACTATTGCGATCAAACCGATGATTATCCTGAAAACTCAAAGTTTAGATGGACTTGCGAAACAGCATGGTCGGTTCGTGAATATCTTAAAAGCAGACCCGAGACACAAATTGAACGTCTGTTAAAAAGGATAAAAGAAGGCCGAATAGAAGTTACCGGAATGTTCTTTAATTTTTCCGAAGTAATTGATGAGACCACGCTTGCTATGCAAACCAAAACACTAAAAGCTTTTAAAGACCGGGGAATAAACGTACAAACAGCCATGCAGAATGATGTAAACGGTATTGGATGGTGCATGGTAGATTTTTATAAAAACACAGGTGTAAAATACCTTACCATGGGTCAGCATGGGCACAGGGCACAAATCCCATTCAGTTACCCTACCCCATTTTGGTGGGAATCCCAATCCGGCAACAGACTTCTGGCCTACCGAAGCGAACATTATCAACATGCAAATGGTTTAGGTTTAACAAGCGGCCAAATGGATATTTTAATGACAAACCTTTCTAAATATTTAACAAGGCTTGATGAAAAAGGCTATCCATACAATAGAACTTCAATGCAGTTTTCCGGTTACGTTACTGATAATTCACCACCATCGACCAAAGCCTGCGATATTGTAAAAGAATGGAATGAAAAGTACGAATGGCCTAAGCTAAAAATATCATTAGCAAATGAGTTTATGGTTTGGCTTGATGAAAACAAAGCAAATTCATTACAGAAAGAAAAAGTAGCATGGCCTGATTGGTGGGCCGATGGTTTTGGTAGCGCTATGAATGAGACTAAAGCAGCACGAACCACCAATGCCGATATGATTGCCAATATGGGACTATTATCCATGGCGAAAATAATGGGTGCCGAATTGCCAAAAGATATTAATCAAGATATTACAAGATGTTACGATCATTTGTTATTTTGGGATGAACACACTTTTGGAGCTGCCGAGAGTATTAGCGACCCCATGGCTGAAAACTGTGTAATACAATGGGGCGAAAAGGCGGCCCATGCCTGGTCTGCTGTTGTCGATGCTTCAATGATTCGCGAAAAAGCTATGGGATTTATTCAGCCATATATCAACAAATCGAATGTGCCTGTTATTGCTGTTTTTAACACCTTAAACTGGAATCGTTCAGCTATGCTCAAGGTTTATATCGACCACGATATGTTGCCCACGAACAAAAAAGCGAAGATAATTGATAAAGTAGGCAATATAATTCCTGCCCAGCTATTGAATAGTCGTGAAGATGGATCTTATTGGGCTTTATGGGTGCCAGATGTACCTGCAATGGGCTATAAAACGCTTGAAATCCATGTTAGTAATGAATCACAAAATATCACCGTCAATAAATTAGCTAAAAAAGCTTTGGAAAATAAATTCTATAAATTAAATATAGATACTGAAAAAGGGGTAATAACAAGCCTTTTTGATAAAGAATTACAAATAGAATTATTAGATAAAAGCAGCAAAATAAAATTAGGTGAATTTATATACGAGCAATTGGAGAGTAGGCACTCCATGGAACGCTTAACCAACTCAAACAGGGATACCGTATATGTTCCCCTAAATAAAAAACTCACCAGGCTTTCCAATATCCAAATTAACGAAATAGAGACAACTTCTCTTTGGAACAGCATTAAAATTCATGGTGATATACCAATTTGTACAGATGATAGAGGAGTAAATATTGAAATTCGATTATATCATAACAATAAGCGTATTGAACTCTTATATGATATGCACAAACTACCCGTTACTAATCCGGAGGGAGTATATGTGGCTTTCCCATTTAAAATGGAAGGAGAAAACCAGTTGACTTTTGATGTTCAGGGCGGAATAGTTTATCCGGGTGTAAACCAATTAGAAGGAACCTCATCAGACTGGAATGTGATTCAAAATTTTGCTTCGGTTACAAACAGTGAAGCACAAATAGTATTTTGCAGTGGCGATATTCCTTTGGTGCAATTTGGTGATATAAATACCGGACGGTTCTACTATAAACATCAGCCAAAAAAATCACATATATACTCCTGGGTGCTTAACAACTACTGGACGACCAATTTTAAAGCCAGTCAGGAAGGTGAAATGAAATGGCGTTACCATATTACTTCCTCATCGGATAAAACAAAATCTTTTGCTACCCGGTTTGGGATAGGAAGCCGGGTACCCCTTTTAGCAAGGGTGTTGCCTTCCGGGAAATCAAAGTCAGAAGCCGTATCAAAATCAATATTGGATATTAGTTTACCCAACTTGTTATTGGTAAATGCCAAACCTTCTGAAAAAGGTGATGGCGTAATTCTTCAAGTTCGTGAAACTGAAGGCGATCATGCTATTCTTGATATTACAAAAATGCTTCAGCAAACAGGTGCTAGTTCAATCTTTGAAGTTAATATTCTTGAAGATGAAATAAAAAGACTGAATGGGCCTTTATTAATTGAACATTATGAAACGAAGTTTATTAAAATAGTGAAATAAAGATTTTAGTTTTTCGTGTAGAAGTTAGTCTGAATTATGCATAGCTGTTCCGATTTTCTCGGAAAACTTTAAATACGGTACATATCAATAGCCCCGCCTTTCATAGCCTATTGAATTAATTTAGGATTAAAATCAACATTTTAATACATTTGCAAACTGAAAATTTAAATTAACATTGGCTTAGGTTTAGGTTGGCTTGGATATTTGGCATTCATTTTCAATTACTAATGACTAATTTCTAATTACCTGTTAATTAATACTAGACACAGTATTATAAGTATCATAGAAACTAAAAACCAAGGCTTTAACTATACAATTAAAACATGGCAAACGAAGATCAATTTAAAAAGATAACAGCACACGCTAAAGAATACGGTTTTATATTTCAATCAAGCGAAATTTATGACGGGTTAGGTGCAGTTTATGATTATGCACAAAATGGTGTAGAACTAAAAAATAATATCAAGAATTACTGGTGGGATGCCATGGTGAAAATGAACGAAGAAATTGTTGGTCTTGACTCTGCAATTTTCATGCATCCAACTGTATGGAAAGCTTCCGGACATCTTAGCGCATTTAGCGATCCACTTATCGATAATAAAGACTCAAAAAAGAGATACCGTGCAGATGTTTTAATTGAAGATTTCAGGGAAAAAATTCAGGGAAAAATAAATAAAGAAGTTACTAAGGCAAAAAAACGTTTCGGGGATTCTTTTAACGAACAGGAATTCCTTTCAACGAACCAAAGGGTTTTGGCAAACCAGACCAAAATTGATGAACTAAACAAACGTTTTGTTGCAGCTTTAGAAAGTGATAACCTGGAGGAACTAAAGCAAATTATTATTGATAACGATATTGCCTGCCCCGTTTCAGGTTCCAGAAACTGGACAGATGTTCGACAGTTTAACCTGATGTTTGACACAAAATTAGGCTCGGTAAGCGAAGGTGCAAACCAAATTTACTTACGACCGGAAACAGCACAGGGTATTTTTGTAAACTATCTGAATGTTCAAAAAACCGGAAGGATGAAACTTCCTTTTGGTATTGCACAAATCGGCAAAGCATTTAGGAATGAGATTGTTGCAAGACAGTTTATTTTCCGTATGCGTGAATTCGAACAAATGGAAATGCAATTTTTTGTAAAGCCCGGTGAGGAAATAAAATGGTATGAACATTGGAAAGAAACACGTATAAAATGGCATAAAGCCCTGGAAATGGGAGATGAAAAATACCGTTTTCATGATCATGATAAAATGGCTCATTATGCAAATGCAGCTGCCGATATTGAATTCGATTTTCCATTTGGTTTTAAAGAGTTGGAAGGAATCCATTCACGTACAGATTTTGATTTAAAAAGCCACCAGGAAGAATCAGGCAAAAAAATTCAGTATTTCGATAACGAAACCAAGGAATCTTATGTTCCTTATGTGATTGAAACATCCATTGGTTTAGACCGAATGTTCTTATCTGTATTATCTTCAGCTTATACCGAAGAAAAAATCACAAAAGATGACGGAAGCACCGACCAGCGTGTTGTTTTACGTATTCCCCCACAACTTGCTCCGGTAAAAGTAGCTGTTCTGCCATTAGTAAAAAAAGATGGTTTACCGGAAATGGCTCGTGAGATATTAAAAGAGTTAAAGTTTGATTTTAATTGCCAATACGATGAAAAAGACTCAATTGGTAAACGTTATCGCAGACACGATGCTATTGGAACACCATTTTGCATAACGGTAGATCATCAATCATTAGAAGACAAAACCGTAACTTTACGCTATCGCGATTCGATGAAACAAGACCGTGTAGCTATTGAAAAGCTACCTGAATTAATTGAGGAATTGGTTAGCTTTAAAAAGCTGTTGAAGAAGTTGTAAGCAATAAGAATAAAATTCAAAAACCCTCTTAGCTTAACTTAAACTGGGAGGTTTTTTGTATAAAAAAATTAATACCCAAAGTTCGTCTGAGGCTAAAAAAGCATGGATGTTCAACGGTCGAATAAACTTTTTACAAATAATTTTATATATTTATAAGCTAAAAAAAGATCATTTGCTTCAACAATAGTTCGGTGAGCTTCCATAAATACCTGTATATCAGATCATTAAAAATTAACAGCAAGGTGGATTAATAGGTTAATAATCAAATCTTTGCGACTTTGCGGCTTTGTGCCAAACGAAAATTTAACGAAGTGTTGTTCAATTAAATACCTTAAAAATGAAAAAACTAATAATAGTTATAACAGTTTTAATGGCCTCAATTATTGTATCATGCGATGTACTGATGCCAATGCTTGAAGAAGCAAACAAAGCCATAAATACTGAAAATGGTGGTGTAATATCAGAAGTTTTGTCAAACGAAGAAGTTATTAATGGACTAAAAAAAGCCCTGGCTGTTGGAACAGATACAGCTGTATCTGTTACTTCGACACTCAACGGTTATTATGGTGATAATTTGTTGCGCATATTACTCCCTCCTGAAGCAAAGGTTGTAACAGAAAACCTTTCAAAAATTCCGTTTGGACAAAAGCTGGTTGATGATGCTATTCTAAGCATGAATAGGTCAGCAGAAGACGCAGCAACTGCTGCTAAACCTATTTTTATTAATGCCATCACATCCATGTCAATTAAAGACGGGCTCACCATACTAAAGGGGAAAAATCCCAGGGCACAAACCAGTGCTGGAACATTTGACTCAACGGCAGCTACAGGATTTTTAAAATCGACAACTTATAGCGCTCTGTACACAGCCTTTAAACCAAAAATAAACAATTCTTTAGAAAAAAAACTGGTTGGAAACCTATCTACAAATCAGGTTTATGGCAATCTTACAGGAGCATTCAACAAAATAGCACCATTTATTGGCAAAGAGAAAGTAAACTCAGACCTTAGCAGTTATGTTACAGGTAAAGCACTTGATGGTTTATTTTTAAAAGTAGCTGATGAAGAGAAAAAAATCAGAA
The DNA here is from genome assembly GCA_039714415.1 of Bacteroidota bacterium. Taxonomy (GTDB): domain Bacteria; phylum Bacteroidota; class Bacteroidia; order Bacteroidales; family NBLH01; genus NBLH01. Next base: position 30,515 of record JBDLJL010000027.1, on the reverse strand, counting down.
AAGACCCTTATAAATGGTCGGTTGATATAATTAGAAAAGTATTTGGTTCAGTGTTTAAAAAATAATCCCAAAAAGTTCATCTGAGTCTAAAAAAAACAGGGGTGTTCGATTTTGCCGCCGTCGTATTATTTAAACAGGCTTTTGCCTGTGTTAAAAGATTAAAGGTTGGTGTTTGATATATGCAATGTAGCCTGTAACATCGTCAATATTGTATAAAGCGTTATCGGTTATCCTTAATGAATAAGCTTTTGGAGCTTTTCCTTTTGTGTTGACCATCGTTGTTTGGCTTCGGTTAAACTTACAGTTTGTGAATTTTCGGCATGTTCACCCCATTTCTTAAAATCCTTGATATTGCAAATATACGCAATTATAAAATAACTTAAATATATTCAATGAAAACCAGGGCAATCGGGTTTAAAGCTTTATATTATCGGTGCTCTGCACCTTATTCCGATTTTATACAATTTTCTACAAATATTAACGTGGCTCTGCCACTTTATTACAGAAAATAGGTGTGGAACACCGGAAATATTTGTAGGAAATTAGTTAAACAATTATAAAAAAGGTGCAGAGCACCGATAATATTTTAAACGCGATTGCCCTGCAATGAAAACCATATATTAGCATACTCCCATTTTTATATCTATCTTTGCGCCACTTTTAAAAACCATCCTAGTAAACCTACCTGAATATTTTAGTACAAAAATAAAATTATATAAATAATGCAATTTGACAATCTTGAGATTATTAAGCCCATTTTAGATGCGCTAAAAGATAAAAATTACACGGAAGCTACCCCGATACAAAAAAAAGCAATCCCACTTATCCTGAAAAAGCATGATGTAATTGGTAGTGCCCAAACCGGAACAGGTAAAACAGCAGCTTTCGCGATTCCCATTATACAACACATCCAGGAAATGGAAACCGGTAAAAAAAACAGGCGTGAAATAAAAGCCTTAATTGTTACCCCAACCCGTGAACTGGCAATACAAATTGATGAAAACATTAAAGCCTACAGTAAATATACTATGGTAAGGCATGCCGTTATTTTTGGTGGGGTTCCACAAAGCAAACAGGTCACACAACTAAAAAACGGCGTACATATATTGGTCGCAACACCAGGAAGATTATTAGATTTAATAGATCAGCGTATTATCAGCCTTCGGGAATTGAAAATTTTCGTCCTTGACGAAGCAGACAGGATGCTGGACATGGGTTTTATTCATGATGTTAAGAGAATAATCAACATAATTCCTAATAACAGGCAATCTTTGTTCTTTTCAGCTACCATGCCAAAAAGCATTGTAGCACTTTCAAAAACTATTCTAAGAAACCCGAAGAAAGTGGAAGTTAGTCCGGTTTCATCAACTGCTGAAACCATAAAGCAATATCTGTATTATACCAATAAAAAAACAAAAAAAGACTTACTTCTTCATATCCTTCAGGATGAAAAAATTGATCAGGTATTGTTATTTTCCAGGACAAAACACGGTGCTGATAAAATTGCCAAAAACCTTAAAAAGAAAAGTGTTAATGCAGCTGCAATACATGGTGATAAAGCTCAAAATCAAAGACAAAAAGCCCTAAAGCAGTTTAAAGCCGGTGAAATAAGGGTGTTAGTTGCCACTGATATTGCAGCAAGGGGTATCGACATTGACAAACTAAAATATGTGATCAATTATGATATTCCAAATGTTGCTGAAACCTATGTTCACAGAATTGGAAGGTCTGGTAGGGCAGGTGAAGCAGGTAATGCTATTTCCTTATGTGAACCGGAAGAAAATGCATATATAAAAGATATTGAAAAACTGATAAATCAAAAAATAGAAGTCATCAACGGAAACCCTTTCCCTCAAACAGATAAGCCAATGACAGGGCAAGAAAAGAAAGAAGCAGAGAAAGAAAAACAAAAAAGAAAACAAGAATTCTTTGCGAACAAGAAAAAGAAAGAGCAGAATTCGAGTTCAAATAAATTTTCTAAACAAAAGAGTAAAAAAACAAATCGAAAAAGATAATAGAAAATAACATAAACTTTCAGACAATAAATTATTGGCTTAACAATGCCTGAATTTCAATAAAATTCTGTACTATTGTCGGTTAATTTTGAAATTAAAGTGAAGGGTTTTCTATTAAATTAATTAATAAGCGAAAAGGGAATCATCACAAATTGAAATGTACAGATGCAAGAAAGGGATTACATACAATTCATAACGGAAATTAAAGGGAATATTCTTAAAAGCCGTTATAAGGCAGCTTCTTTGGCAAACAAAGAAATGCTACTCTTGTATTATCATACCGGCCATAAATTAACTCAGAAAATTGAAGATGCAAAATGGGGTGCAGGTATAATCCGAAAAATATCAGCAGACTTACAAAAAGAATTGCCTGGATTACGTGGTTTTTCTCATAGTAACCTGCATAATATGAGACAGTTTTACAAAGAATATGTAGATTTAAAACTGTTTCTTCGTGAATCCACTTATAATCAACCATTAAAAATTCTCCAGTCAGTAACTGGAGAATTAGAAAACAATGAAATTGGGCAGTTAGCAACTGCCCAATTAGAACTCCCTGAAATATTACAGTTGATAACTGGACAAATTGGCCAGTCAACAACTGGCCAAATGAGCACCGAAAAATTTATAATATTATTTATTGAAAAGACCTTCCTTAAAATTGGATTTACACACCACATTGTACTCTTAAACAAATGTAAAGACATTAGTGAAAGGCTTTTTTACTTTAATAAAATAGTTGAAAATCAATGGAGTATAACAATCCTTGAGCATCATATTCATAGCCAACTATACCAACAAAAAGGAAAATTAATTAATAATTTCCATAAAGCTTTGCCGGAAAAATTACTTAAACATGCAACGGATGCTTTTAAGGGTGAATATTTATTGGATTTCATCAATATAGATGATAATGATGACGAACGGATATTAGAAAATGAAATTGTAAAAAACATTAAGAAGTTCATCATGTCATTAGGTAATGATTTTACATTTATGGGAAATCAATACAGGGTCATAATTGAAGAAGAAGAATTTTTTATTGATTTGTTGTTTTTTCATCGTACTTTGCAGTCGCTTGTGGCATTTGAATTAAAACGAGGAAAATTTAAAGCTGAATATGCCGGGAAAATGAATCTTTACCTTTCAGCTTTAGACGAATATATAAAAAAAGAGCATGAAAATCCATCAATTGGAATAATTTTGTGTAAAGAAAAAACAGACAAAGTTGTTGAATTTGCTTTTCGCGATTATAATAAAGCTATGGGTGTTTCTACTTTTAAAACCAGCAGACAAATACCGGAAAAATACAAAGGTCTTTTACCAGATACAAACGAATTGAAAAAATTACTTTAATTATTAGTACAAACAAATATAAAATGGAAAACCTAAAAAATTACTTTCAAAAGGCTTTGCCTTTCCTTATTGCAATAATCTTTTTTATTGTATTAAGTTTTATTTATTTCAGCCCATTACTTGAAGGGAAAGTACTTCCACAAATGGATAATACCCATGCAAAGGGTATGTCGCAGGAACTGGTCGAATTCAATAAACAAACTGGTGAAGAATCGCAATGGACTAACTCCATGTTTGGTGGCATGCCTGCATATCAAATTCATTCAGGAACCTCACATAATGTCTATTTGCATATTCAACGGTTATTAAGACTAGGATTACCATATACTACGGTTGCCATTTTATTTATTTACATGTTTGGTTTTTACGTGTTGCTGCTTAGCCTAAAATTTAACAATTGGCAAAGCATATTAGGTGGAATTGGATTTGGTTTTGCATCTTACAATATAATCATAATTGCCGCTGGCCACATTACAAAGACCTATGCTATTGCCTATATGGCTCCGGTTATTGCAGGAATATTAATGACCTATCGGAAAAAGTACCTCTGGGGTGGAATTTTAACCACTTTTGCCCTTGGTGTAGAAATTTCCACAAATCACATACAAATTATTTACTACCTGGCTTTAATGGTCTTCCTATTAATCTTGGTAAAATTCATTTATGCAATTATTGAAAAACAATTGAATGAATTTGCTAAGGCCTCTGCAATATTGGCTGTTGCCGCTTTATTGGCCATTTTACCCAATATTACCAATTTAGCCACTACTTATGAATACGGTAAGGAAAGTATTCGTGGGCCATCTGAGCTTACTGATAATCTTGAAAATAAATCCAGTGGCCTTGATAAAGGCTATGCACTGGCCTGGAGTTATGGTAAGGACGAGACTATGACCTTAATGATACCAAACGCAAACGGTGGTGCCAGTGGTGCTATTGGTGCCAACGAAAAAGCCTTAAAAAATGTAGATCCTAATTTAAAACAATCTGTGGCCCAGTCTTCGTCTTATTTTGGCAGCCAACCGTTTACATCCGGTCCGGTTTATTTAGGTGCTATATTGATCTTTTTATTCTTTTTTGGATTATTTACCGTAAATAATAGCACTAAGTGGTGGTTGCTGGCAGCAGCAATCCTTGGGGTTTTATTGTCATGGGGAAAAAACTTTGAGGCATTTACCGATTTTTTCTTCTACTATGTACCACTTTATAATAAGTTTAGAACAGTTTCTATGTCGCTGGTAATTACAGGATTAGCAACTCCTTTAATGGCCATGTTGGTACTGAAAGAAATCATTGAAGATAAAAATTATATCAAAAAACATAAAATATGGTTTTATGTGTCATTAGGGATTACGGCAGGTATAAGCTTAATTTTATATATAACCCCTGACACATTTTTCAACTTTTTAAGTCTAAAGGAAATTACCTATTTTGAATCGCAAAGAGCTCAATATGCTCAATCAGACCAAGCTGCACAAGCAACACAGCAAATTAATGCATATGTTTACGGACTTGAACAAGCCCGAATGGAAATTTTTAAAGCTGATGCTATCCGTAGCTTTGCTTTTATTATTATCAGTGCTGCATTATTATGGGTTTATTCAATAAGTAAAGCTTTTAAAGAAAGCTATTTATTGGTTGCTCTGGCAATTTTATTCCTTGCGGATATGTGGACAGTGGACAAAAGATATTTGAATGAAAAACATTTTCAGAAGAAAAGTTTTGCGCGTAATGAATTTAAAAAAACTGCTGCTGATGATATGATCTTAAAGGATTCTGATCCTGACTATCGGGTTTTAAGTTATTTGCACAGCCCATTTAATGATGGTTACACGCCTTATTTTCATAAGTCAATTGGTGGTTATCATGGTGCTAAATTGCGAAGATACCAGGAAATTGTTGACCGTTACCTGGGTTATGAAATACAAGTTGTTGCACAAGCATACCAAAATGATACAACAGGTAGTTTAAGTGGCCTTTTTAGCAAAACAAATATTATCAACATGCTGAATACAAAGTATGTAATTTTTTCACCAAACGAATATGAACTGAACTGGAATTCGCTTGGCCATACATGGTTTGTTGATGATTATGAAATTGCTGAGAATGCAGACGCTGAACTTGCAGCTTTGGCAAGGTTCAATCCTAAAAAAACAGCCATTATTGATAAACGCTTTAAATCAATTACCGATAAACTTCCGGAGGCTGAGTTCTTTTCACTAGACACCGGTTATATTGAAATGGTTTCGTACAAACCAAATCATTTGACCTATAAATCAGCAACACAAAAGGAACGCCTGGCTGTATTCTCAGAAATATATTATGATAAAGGCTGGAATGCTTACATTGATGGTTTCCCAACCGAACACATTCGGGTTAATTACATATTGCGTGGTATGATTATTCCTGCAGGTGTACATAATATTGAATTTAAATTCGAGCCAAAAACGCATAGTATCAGTCAAAAAGTAGCTATGGGAAGCTCAATACTTGTTGTATTATTGCTTTTGGGACTAATTGCCTATACATACAAAACAAAAAAACCAGAAGTAGAGCAAGAATAGAATTCTATTAAGACATATTACACGCCATAGATTTATTGATTTTAGTCTTTAAATCTGTGGCTTTTTTGTATCTTTAAATCAAAACATTAACAAAAATGCTTAAAACAATAATTTGGATATTCGCTGTAATAACCCTAATTGCAGTCACCATAATACTGATACTTTATTTCGGGCAGGAAAAACTAATTTTTCATCCTGAAAAACTTCCCAAAAATCATAAATACTCATTTAACCATAATTGTGAAGAACACTTTATTAAAGTAGATGATAAAACAGAATTAAATGCCTTGCTTTTTAAAGGAGATTCATCAAAAGGCCTGGTATTTTATTTGCACGGCAATGCAGGTAATTTAGATTCCTGGGGTGATGTAGCAGACATGTATGTAAAGTTAAATTATGATATTTTTATTATTGATTACCGTGGTTATGGAAAAAGTACAGGAAAAATAAGCAGCGAAACTCAAATAACAAAGGATATTCAAATAGCCTATGATTTTGCCAAAACAAGTTATGATGAAAATAAAATTGTGATTGTAGGCTATTCAATTGGAACAGGCCCTGCTGCACAACTGGCTGCGAACAATAATCCAGGAAAGCTTATCCTGAAAGCCCCATACTTCAACTTAACTGATTTGGTAAAACATTATTGTCCTATTGTCCCCTCATTTATTTTAAAATATAAATTTAATACGAACAGGAATCTGGCAAAAATAGATGCCCCTGTGTATATTTTTCATGGTGACAAAGATGAAGTTATTTATTATGAATCATCGGTAAAATTAAGCAAACTTTTAAAGGAACATGATGAATTTATTACCTTAGAAGGTCAAGTACACAATGGAATTAATGATAATGAAAATTATATCATGCATATTAATAGTCTTTTAGGTGCTGATTAGTGTGTGTCCATAAAGTTATGCATATCTTATTTAATGAAATTTTTTAACAATAATTGATTTGGTATTGGTAGTTGGTTACCGGTTGTTTTGTGCAAAACATGAACAGTTTACCATAAACAATCAGTAAAAAGAGACCAGAAACTAATGCCTGTTTGATTATATTAGTCGCTTAGGGCGACAAACTAACCAATCCCACAAAAAACGGGACGGGCTATGTTGTTCAAACTATCATTTTATTATCCCAGCAACCAGTGACGAGTAACTTGTTTCTGGTTACTAACAGCCCGCTTTGCGGCTTTTTTTCAGCCCGGGAGCTGCAAAAAGGTAGTACCTTTTCCCTTTAGTTTAATCCAAATTTGTTACTTTTATACAAACTGCAGCATTATGGATTATAAAAAGGAGATAAGCAAGAATTCCGATAACCTCATCAACAAAGCAATGTTGGGAACAATAATTTTTATTTTCCCTGCTCTTTTTGCTTCATTATTCAGGTCATTAGAAATTGGGTGGCAAAACATATACATCATCCATATAACTGCAACTATTGTCCTTGTCAGTTTATATGTTTTCCGTAAAAAATTATCAATAATCCTAAAAACCCATGCTTTATTAATTATATTCCTGACCTTATCATTATTGGGTACACTTGCTTATAGGATTGCCGGGGCAACATATTTTATATTTGTCGTTATAACTTTAGGAACAATAATATTAGGGAAGCGAATCGGGGTAATATATTTATTAATATTCATAACCGGGTTTTCAGCAATTGCCATTCTCCATAACATGGGGTTTGTAAAATCCGGACTTGATTTTAATTTATATCTTAATTTTAAAACAACCTGGATTACACATATTTGGTCTTACCTATTTGGCCTGACAATCATTTTATATGTGGCAAGTTTGTTTTATAAGCTTTTCACCAATTCTATTAAATCACTTTCAATAAAATCAGATGAGTTAAACCAGACTCTGTCACAACTACAATATAGTGAAGAAAGGTTTCGTACCTTTATGGAAAGATCTCCTTTCCCAATATCTATTAAAGATAAATCACTGAATTTTATTTTTGGGAATCAGGCACTAAAAAAAGAAAGTAAGTTTGAAGATAATAAAGTAAAAGGGAAATCTTCCGTAGATATTTTCCCCAAGGATATTAGTGCAAGAGTTGAAGAAGCAGACAAATATGTTTTGGAACATGATGAGTTTACCTCAATTGATATTAGTTCAGGAACCAATCAAGTAAAAAAACACTTCAAGGTAATTAAGTTTCCCATAAAAGGTCCTGATGGTGATAAATTAGTAGGGGGTATAACTATTAATACTACTGAACAAAAGTTAATCGAACAAAAGCTTGAAATCAGTGAAAAAAGGTATCGGTCCATATTTGAGGGAAGTATTGATGGGTTTTTATTGTCTGATTCAGAAGGTAATATGTTAGAAATAAATAATAGTTTTTCCGGTATGTTGGGGTACACAAAAACGGAATTAACTGGAAAAAATGTTTACGAAATTACACCGGAAAAATGGCACAAAAAGGAACAGGATTTTTTTGACAGCGGTGACTTGTTTGAAGTTTATAATTCAGAAATATTTGAACAAGAGTTTATACATAAAAACGGAAAGCATATCCCGGTAGAATTAAATATCCAAAAGTTAATTATTGGGGATGAAGCATTTTATTGGGCTGTTGTTAAAGACATCTCGGAACGAAAACAATTAGAACAAAAAATATTCAATACAATGATTGAAGCAGAAGAGCACGAGCGCGAAAGATATGCAAGTGAACTTCATGATGGTTTAGGCCCCTTACTTTCTACTTGTAAAATATATTTTCATACACTATGCGCTATTGATGATGAGGTGCAAAAGGAAGAACATTTAACTAGGACAGGTCAATTACTTGATGAAGCGTTGAATAGTATTAAGGAAATATCAAATAATCTTAGTCCTGATATTTTGAAGAGATATGGTTTATCCCAGGCCATTAAATCTTTTATTGGTAAACTTAAAAATGTAACCAATATCGAATTTTCCCTAGACTCGAACCTGGGAAAAAGATTGCCTGAAACTATTGAGTTTACAATTTATAGAATTGTGGTTGAATTAATAAATAATTCGGTTAAATATGCACAAGCATCAGAAATTAATATTGATATCAAAGCTAAAGAGAAAGAGCTGAAAGTAATCTATTCAGATAATGGCAAGGGGTTTGAATATGAAAAGGTTAAGAATGAAAATATGGGTTTTGGATTAACAAATCTTGAAAACAGGATTATAAAAATTGGTGGCACATATAATTATAATTCTGAACCGGGCAAAGGAGTACACGTTGTTATCTCTATTAAATCAAACAAATCATGATTAAGTAGTTTAGTAATTTGTAAAACAATTTCATACATATAAAACACGCAGTTATACACATTAAAAATTCAGTAATAAGCATTATGTTTTCTATTGAAAACTTAACAGTTTGCAGCACGATTTTTTTTTATCTTGTATTAAAATAAATAAACTTATGATCATGAATCCAAATGACAATATCAAAATAATTATAGCTGATGATTCACCTAAATACATTGAGGGTTTGAAAGTCTTATTATCAACTTCATCAAAATACCAAATACTTGAAGTGTGCGAAAATGGTCGCGAATTGATTCAAAGCTCAAAACTGCATTTAGCAGACCTATTACTAATAGATATTAATATGCCGGAAATGAATGGTCTTGAAGCTGCCAGGATAATTGATGTTGATTATCCACACCTGCCAATGATTGCCATAACCATGTATCAGGATGAACTATATTTGAAAGACATCATTAGTATGGGATTTAATGCATTTGTCCATAAACCGGAAGCTGCTAATAACCTTTTAATTGTTATTGACCAGGTATTAAATAAAAAATTTGTTTTCCCAAATAATTTAAAAACGCAATAAAAAAAGGAGTTTATAAACAATTCTTTTTAATATTTAATATCATGATTAAAAAAACATTCTTTATTACAATTATAAGTATATTTATTGCAAGCAACCTTTTTGCACAGCAGGCAACAAGAAATTTTAAAGGCTTTAAAGATTTCAAAGACCAAATTGAAGTGTATACCAATGATGGGAAATATATAATTAAAGCATATAATGACAAAATTATCGAAACAAGTTTTATCCCGGAAGGTGAAATACTTAATAAGTTTTCATATGCGGTAGTTCTGAAACCTCTTGAAACGGAAACTAAGTTAATTGATAATAAGCAATCCTTACTTTATAAAACAGATGGTATTTCTGTTAAAGTTGAGAAATCGCCTTTTAAAATTAGCTATTACTTTAGAGATAAAGAGTTAATAGCTGAAAACAAAGGATATATAAAAACTGATACTTCTGAAATAATAAATTTCAGTTTGGACAAAACGGAAGCATTATTTGGGGGAGGTGCCCGGGTTTTAGGTATGAACCGCCGTGGTAACCGCCTGGAGCTATACAACCGTGCTCATTATGGCTATACAACTAATTCTGGATTGATGAACTACTCAATACCTATGGTATTATCATCTAAAATTTATGCAGTTCATTTTGATAATGCACCAATAGGTTTTTTAGACTTGGACAGTAAAGGAACAAATGACCTAAATTATGAAACCATAAGCGGACGAAAAACCTACCAGGTTATTGCTGGTGATAGCTGGTATGATTTAATTGACCAATATACTGAATTAACAGGAAAGCAGCCTATTCCTCCGCGTTGGGCATTTGGAAATTTTTCAAGTCGTTTTGGCTACCACAGTGAAAAAGAAACTAGGGAAACTGTAAACAAATTCATTCAGGATTCCATTCCGGTTGATGCGGTAATAATTGACATTTACTGGTTTGGAAAGGATATCAAGGGTCAGATGGGGAACCTTGCCTGGTATAGGGATTCTTTTCCTACACCAAATAAAATGATTGCTGACTTTAAAGAAAAAGGGGTAAAAACTATTTTAGTTACGGAACCTTTTATCCTAAGTACATCAAAACGTTGGGATGAAGCTGTTAAAGAAAAAATTCTATGTACAGATACAGCTGGAAATCCATTCCTTTATGACTTTTATTTTGGCAACACCGGGCTTATTGACTTGTATAAACCCAAAGCAAAGGAGTGGTTCTGGGGTATTTACAAAAGCCTGACAAAAGATGGTATTGCTGGCTGGTGGGGCGATTTAGGCGAACCTGAAGTACACCCTAAAGAATTACAGCATGTGAATGCCAGTGCTGATGAAGTGCATAATGTATATGGTCATAGCTGGGCAAAATTAATCGCTGAAGGATATCAAATAGATTTCCCGGATACAAGGCCATTTATTCTCATGCGGGCTGGTTCTTCTGGTTCGCAACGATTTGGATTGATTCCCTGGAGTGGGGATGTTAGCAGGAGCTGGGGTGGGTTAAAACCTCAGACTGAAATTGCTTTGCAAATGGGTATGCAGGGGCTTGGATATATGCACTCTGATTTGGGTGGTTTTGCTGGTGATTTAGATGATACCGAGCTATATACCCGATGGCTGCAATATGGTGTATTCCAGCCCATCTATCGTCCACATGCCCAAGAGGAAACTCCTTCTGAACCCGTCTTTAAAGATGAAAAAACGAAAAACCTGGCAAGGGAATCAATTAAACTGAGATATAGTTTAATGCCCTATAATTACACCCTTGCTTTTGAAAACAACCAAAAAGGGACACCTTTTATGCGCCCCTTGTTATTTGAAGAACCAACTAATGAAAAAATAACGACTATCTCAGACACATATCTTTGGGGTGATGCATTTTTGGTTTCCCCCATTACAGAAGCAGGTTTAAAATCTAAAAAAGTGTATTTCCCGAAAGGTTCAACATGGTCTGACTTTTATAACGGAACAAGCTATTATGGTGGTCAGGAATATTCTATCATTACTGATGAAAACCACATTCCGGTTTTTGTACGTGGGGGTTCTTTTATACCCATGGTCAAACCTGTACAAAGCACTAAGTATTATTCAACCAAAGAACTAACAATCCATTACTATTTTGATGAAAATGTAAAAAATTCATCAGGCGATATGTACGATGATGATGGCGAAACCCCCAATGCTTTTAAAAAAGGTGAATATGAATTGATGACTTTTAAAAGCAAATTAGGATCAGATGATTTAGCTATTAATTTCAATTCAAACCTGGGAAAATACAAATCAAAGCCTGATTCAAGAAAAATAGAATTCATCATTCATAATCTTAATAAAAAACCAAAAAGAGTATACTTTAGAAATAAAAAAATTAAACTCTCAAGATCAAAAAAAGGTATAGCTTATTGGAATGGTAAAGACAAATCTTTGACAATAAGCTTTGACTGGAGAGGTGAGGATAGAGTGATTATAGTTAAAATGTAATCTTTAAAATATGAAGTGTAATCTGGTAAATATTCTACGTTAAATTATAAATATAAGAAATACTTTTCGATTATGATAAACCATACAATGATGCTTTAGCGGAATATGTTGCTTATTTAAATTATTCGGCTGATTTTGCAGGAAGCAGGCACAATTCAGGGAATTTATATCAAAACCTGAAACAATATGACCATGTTGTTGATGAATACAAAGAAACTATACGAATTGACAAACTTTTTATTCCTGCTTATATTAACCTGGCTATTCTATATAGTCAAATTAAGCAGACTGGTAAAGCTGAAGCTGTGCTGCTCAGTTTAATAAACACGGTAGAATCAGGTTATGAAGGATATTATTATTTAGGTTTGATTAAAAGTGAGCAAAATATGTTTAAAGAAGCGATTAAATATCTAAATAAAGCAGCTAAGATAAACGCCAATATGCCAAGAATTTATTATAATCTGGGTTTACTTTATCAGAAAACAGGGAAAAAAACTAAAGCAGAAAAAGCACTTAAAGAAACTCTTAAAATTAGTCCTGACACCTGGATTATTTGTACGCCTTAAGCTATTTTTATATTCAGGAAAAACAATTTAAAAAAGCTGAAAATATTGCCCGACAAATCATAGAAAAATACCCAAATCAAAAAATCGGTCATGATTTATTGAAAGCAGCACAGGGAAATTAGGTGTTTGGACTCTAAAAATATAAATCCAGATATCCATCAGGTAAATTGGTATGAATTTCTTTTTTTTCCATATCAATTGATGAAATTAAATCACCATTTATAGGTATCATTAATTCTTTTCCACGGTTCTCAATAATGATTAAAGGATTTTCCGGAACATCTTCATCGAAATCTACAATAGTGCCAATAAAACCATATTTTTCATCCGATACCTCAAAGCCAATCCAGCCTGAGGTTAACTGTTCACTGTGTGGTTGTTGTTCAATACAATCTGCAGTTAAGTAAACTTCATCATTGATAAAATCTTTGGCCATTTCCAAATCATCAAGTTCGTCAAGCTTTAATTGAATAGTTTGTTCGTCGATAAAATCAATACCGCCATTAGAAATAAAAAAGGGAACTGGAATCCCATCTTTTGAGATGAAAATCGCGTTCCCTTCTTTTAAACATTTATCAAATAAACTAAACGAAATATTATTGTCTTGTTTCAGAACAATGTCACCACGATAACCGTGGGTTTTAATAATTGAAGCTATTTTAATAAAATTTATATGCTGAGCATGCATAAAAGAGTAATTAATTAAATTTATACAGAGCTCTGTCGAAGTATAACTTCATTTTATTTTAACAAAGTACTATTAAATATTATTTCTTAGTCTCTTCAGAATCCTTAGCTTCTTTTTTTACCTCTTTAGTTTCTTTTTTCACTTCAGCAGTGGTTTCTTCTTTTTTCACCTCTGAAACTTCTTCTTTCACTTCAGTAGTAGTTTCTTTTTTTGCCTCAACAACTTCTTCTTTTACTTCAGTAACCTCTTCTTTCTCTTCAGCAACTTCTTCAGTTGTTTCGTCTACAGTTTCTTCAACTTTGTTAGCAGCTTCTTCCTCAGCAGCTAAATCTGATTTCTTTTTGGCAATAGCTTGAGCCCTTTCTTCATTGATTTTTGACTCCGCATCCAAACGATTTTTCTTATCTGAACTTTTTTCATCAGATAATTTGTCAATTTTAGCCTGAATTTTAGCTTCTTTGTCTTTACTCCATGCTTCAAATTTGGCTTTTGCTTGTTCCTCAGTTAATGCACCTTTAGCCACACCTTTTAACAGGTGATTCATATATGTGACGCCTTTGTACGAAAGAATGGCTCTTGCAGTATCGGTAGGTTGCGCTCCTTTTTGCAACCATTCTAACGCACTATCAAAATTTAAATCGATAGTGGCAGGATTGGTATTCGGGTTATACGACCCGATCCTCTCGATGTATCTGCCATCTCGTGGCGCCCGGCTATCAGCAACAATAATGTGGTAAAACGCTGCACGTTTACGTCCGTGTCTTGATAATCTGATCTTTGCAGGCATAATTTAATATTTATTTAGTTAAAAAAATGACCGCAAAAATAAAACTAATATCTATAACCAGCAAATAAATTGATGAATTTAAATTCAAGAGAAAAATTTCAAATTATCTATTAAAAATTTATTTTTCGTAAAACGCACTATTATAAGAGATTATAAAGCATAAAAATAAAATTGTTAATATTAAATTTTTTAGCATAAATTTGTTTGCCGAAATATGGCAATATATATTACGCAACTACTTATAAACTAAGAACTTTAAGGTTCTATAATTTAACAGAATTTAAAATTTTTTCAATTATGGAGAAAAAACGCGTTTACACATTTGGAAACGGTCTTGCTGAAGGTAAAACGGAAATGAAAAACCTTCTTGGTGGAAAAGGGGCCAACCTGGCTGAAATGAACTTGATTGGTGTTCCGGTACCTCCGGGATTTACTATTACTACAGAAGTATGTGCAGAGTATAACACTTTGGGTAGAGAAAAAGTCATTGAAATTCTTAAATCTGAGGTAATAGATGCTATAAACAATGTTGAGAGTATTATGGGAACTAAATTTGGGGATAAAGAAAATCCATGTTTGCTTTCTGTACGTTCAGGTGCACGTGTTTCAATGCCTGGTATGATGGACACTGTTCTAAACTTAGGTTTGAACGATGTTGCGGTTGAAGGTTTAGCTAAAAAAACTGACAATGAGCCTTTGGCATGGGATTCTTACCGTCGTTTTGTGCAAATGTATGGTGATGTTGTTTTAGGAATGAAACCTGCATCTAAAGAAGATATTGATCCTTTTGAAAAAATTCTTGAAGAAGTAAAAGAAGAAAAAGGTGTAGAAAATGATAACGAACTTTCAGTTGCTGATTTAAAAGAATTAGTAACCAAATTCAAAACTGCGGTTAAAGAAATGACCGGTCACGATTTTCCTGATGATCCATGGGAGCAATTGTGGGGTGCTGTAATGGCCGTATTTGACAGTTGGGAAACACCACGTGCAGCTTATTATCGTCAAATGAATAAAATTCCTGGCGATTGGGGTACTGCTGTTAATGTTCAGGCAATGGTGTTTGGTAATATGGGTGCTACTTCTGCAACAGGAGTTGCCTTTACACGTGATGCCGGTACAGGTGAAGATATCTTTAACGGTGAATACCTTATTAATGCACAAGGTGAAGATGTTGTTGCAGGTATCCGTACTCCACAACAAATTACTAAAGAGGGTTCTTTACGTTGGGCTAAATTAGCGGAGGTATCTGAAGAAGAAAGAGCATCTAAATTTCCTTCACTTGAAGAAGCAATGCCTGAAAATTATAAAGAGCTTGATGAAATTCAACAAAAATTAGAAGATCATTATTCTGATATTCAAGATCTTGAATTTACCATTCAGGAAGGTAAATTATGGTTGCTACAAACAAGAAGTGGCAAACGTACCGGTGCGGCTATGGTAAAAATTGCCATGGATATGGTTAAAGAAGGTATGATTGATGAAAAAACGGCTATTTTAAGACAAGAACCTAATAAATTGGATGAGCTTTTACACCCGGTTTTTGATGGTGATGCTGCTCAAAGCGCATCTGTATTAGCAAAAGGTTTACCTGCATCTCCAGGTGCAGCTACAGGTCAGGTTGTTTTCCATGCCGATGAAGCTGCTAATTATCCAAACTCAATTCTTGTTCGTATTGAAACTTCACCTGAAGATTTAGAAGGTATGAACATTGCAAATGGTATTTTAACTGCTAAAGGTGGGATGACATCTCATGCTGCGGTTGTTGCTCGTGGAATGGGTAAATGTTGTGTTTCTGGTGCAGGTAGTATCAAAATTGATTACAAGGCACGTGCCATGAAAATGGGCGGGAAAGATATTAAAGAAGGTGATTGGATTTCATTAAACGGAACTACCGGTGAAGTTTATAACGGACAAATTAAAACTACAGAAGCTACTTTAAGTGGTGATTTCTCTGACTTAATGACACTTTCTGATAAATTCTCTCGCATGTACGTACGTACGAATGCCGACACACCAAGAGATGCAAAAGTTGCTCGCGATTTTGGTGCTAAAGGTATTGGTTTAACACGTACTGAGCATATGTTCTTTGAAGGTGAAAAAATTGTTGCTATGCGCGAAATGATCCTTGCCGATGATGAGGCTGGAAGAGTTGAAGCCCTTGCTAAACTTTTACCTATTCAGAGAGAAGACTTTGAAGGTATCTTTGAAGCAATGCATGATTTACCTGTTACGGTTCGTTTACTTGATCCACCTTTACATGAGTTTGTTCCTCATGATGCAAAAGGTCAACAAGAAATGGCTGATGTTATGGGTGTTGATGTAAAGGTAATTAAAGAAAAAGTGGAAGATCTTTCTGAATTTAACCCAATGTTAGGTCACCGTGGTTGCCGTTTAGGAAATACTTATCCTGAAATTACAGAAATGCAAACACGTGCAATTATTGAAGCAGCTCTTAACTTGAAAAAGAAAGGTGTTAATGCACATCCTGAAATCATGATTCCTTTAACAGGAACTTATGAGGAAATGAAAATGCAGGAAGATATTGTAAGGGCTACAATCAAAAAAATCTTCGAAGAAAGAGGCGAAGAGATTAATCACATGGTTGGTACTATGATTGAAATACCACGTGCTGCATTAATTGCTGATAAAATTGCAGAATCAGCTGAATTTTTCTCGTTTGGTACTAATGACCTTACTCAAATGGGCTTTGGTTACTCAAGAGATGATGCAGGTAAATTCTTACCAATTTATATCGAAAAAGGAATCTTAAAGCACGATCCTTTTGAAGTATTGGATCAGGAAGGAATTGGTCAATTAGTTGAAATGGCTTGTGAAAAAGGTCGTAAAGGACGTCCTGGTATCAAGTTAGGTATTTGTGGTGAGCATGGTGGCGAGCCTTCATCAGTTGAATTCTGTCACCGTACAGGATTAGACTATGTAAGTTGTTCTCCTTATCGTGTGCCAATTGCTCGATTAGCTGCTGCGCAAGCTGCTTTAAGATAAACTTTAAGAATTGAATAATGATTATTGTATATTGAATAATTAAATTATCGATTTATAAAATATACAAGTTATTTAATAATGGAAAAACCCTGCTGATTATTCAGTGGGGTTTTTAACTACAAATCCATTAATAATTACATATTTTACTTCATTATCTTTTACCAATAAGAAATTCGCCTGTTTACCCAATTTTATACTATTGGGTAACTTATCGGGATTTGATGTTAAAATAAAAGGTTTTTTGCTTTTTCCTTTTTTTAATAGTTTAGGGCTTACATTCAGATAAACATAACCTTTATTTAATAGTTGATCTATATCAAGTTTGTTGAGCTGTTTTTTTGATTTTATCCTCTTTTTATAGGTTTTCCCAATTTGCACCCTTAATCCCTTTGCATCAATTTCATCATATCCATATTTGTAAGACATATCCCCAATATTAGAAATTGTGGAATAATAACTAAAATCTGAATGTGATTTGTTGTCTTTTTCTGACCTTCGAATTCCTATATCTATCAGGTAGTTCTCCTTAATGTTTTTTACTTCAGCACTTCTAACAAGTAAATCAAAAAAGCCATTACTGTTATTTTCAGGTATAGTAAAATATTCTTTATAATCAATGTATTCTGTTTCAGTAGCAATACTATATAATGCAGATAAAATTGCAATAAAATTTAATTTACGGATATATTGTTTTTCCGGGTCATTTTTATAACCTCCTGATTCAATTAGTATCGCACCAGTTCCCCATTTTTGAATATTATCGCCTAGTGAAGTAGGCATAAAATCATCATTATATCGCCCTACTTGCCCCGGAATAAATTTCTGCAATACTTTGTTCATAACGGCAATTTTATGCATAGCATTGCGGCGATTGTCATTTAGGTCTTTCTGTACATTAAATGCAGGCGCCAAAAATGTAATTGTTACCGGTTTTGGGCTTAAACCGGCCGAATAATATATGTTTTGATCGTGCAAATTAAAACCATAGGCAGCATTAGTTTTATCCCTCATCTTTTTCAATATTTTAGCTTCAGGGGATGATAGCCTCAATGCATCACGGTTCAGATCAATATCCTGGGCGTTCCTTCGTTTATAAACTTCTGTCCCATCAGGGTTTAACATGGGGATAAAACTCAAGGAGAGATTGTTTAATATGAGAGCCCTTTCTCTAGAAAGACCTTTGTCAGATGATAAAAAATTAAATATATCGAATAATGCTTGAGTGGCAGTTGGCTCATTGCCATGCATTTGTGACCATAGCAGAATGTTTTTTTTGCCTTTACCTGCTTTTAGTAAAAAAATATCACGGTCCTGAAAAGATTGGCCAATAACTCTCTTCTCAAATAATGGTTTTTCACCATGTTTTTCAATTAATGGGATAATATCAGCATATTTATGGCGCCTTTTAAATAGTTTTTCTTCTTTAAATACAGGATACTGATCATTCAATTCTTCTGAGAATTGTTCAACATCTTTATAAGTTGTATTAATCGAATTATTATCATTATTGGTCTGGGCAGAAAGAACAACCTGGCCCAATATTATGATGATAAATAGTATGGTTTTCAAATTGGCTGGCATAATTTATTTGGTTAAAAAAGTGAATATATAAAATATGAAAAGACGGAAGTTGCGGTAATTAACTCAAGGATGCTGTTCGGTGTTTTTTTTGCTTCTTTCTTATTTTGTTTAATCATTTATTGATTATTTGCCCATTTTTGATTGAAATTTCGACTTGCCCATCCTTTGTTAGGTCAAAATCTGCCTGATCACCGATGTTTAAAAACTGCCTACTTGCTTCTTTATCTGACGCATATGTTCTTTTTACGGTCATTCCGTTTGCATCAATTTCTTGGTAACCAAAATAATATGTTAAATCACCTAAATCGACAATTTCAGAAACAATACTGAAGTTTGAGCAATCAGCATTATCTTTCTCGTTATAGTTAATTCCTATGTCAATAGTAAACTGTTTCCCGTTCTTGATGACTATAGCATTTTTGATTAAAAGGTGAAATAGTTTTGCGTCATTAGTTTCAGGCATTTTATTATATTCTTCGAAATCAAGATTTTGACAAACTTGCTCACTAATTCCTTTAAGTGCTGATAAAATAGCAATGAAATTTAGTTTGCGCACCTCCTGTCGTTCAATATCGCCTGTATATTCACCTGATTCTATAAGAATGGTCCTTGTTCCGCTTTTTTGCATATTATCGCCCATGGAAGTTGGCCCGTATCCATCAAAATAATATCTCCCTACCTGGCCGGGAATAAATTTTTGCAGGACACGGTTCATTAATACAATTGCCTGCATGGAATGTTTCCTTTCATCATTTATATCCTTTTCATGGTTATAAGCAGGTGCGAGAAAAGTCATTGTAGCAGGTTTTTCTGTATTACTTACAGTGTAGTAAGGGTTCTGATCGTGCAGGTTAAAACCAAAATCAGGTTTTATTTCATCATGCAGGGTTTTAAGAATTCTGGATTCATTCGCTGCTAAACGTGTAGCATCACGGTTTAAATCAATATCAAGGGCATTTCGCCTTTTAAAAGCCTCAGCACCATCTGGGTTTAGCATGGGGACAAAATATAAACTAATGTTACTTAATATTTGTTCAATATCATTTTTTAATTCTTTACCGGCATTTAGAAAATTAAAAATATCAAAAAGGGCTTGTGTAGCAGTAGGTTCATTACCATGCATTTGCGACCAAAGCAAGACTTTAATTTCCCCGGAACCTGCTTTTAATAAAAAAATGGATCTCCCTTCTGTTGATTCACCCAGTTTGGTTTTTTCAAAAAGGTGATTTTGTCCTGTTTTTTCAATAAGGGGGGTAATATCCTTATGTTTAATTCTACGTTTTTTTAAGCTTTTTTCCTTAAAAAGTTCATAGTTTTCATCTAAATGTTTTGCAAAAACTTCAATATCCTTAAATGTAGCCATGGTTATAATTTATAAAATAATAAACAAAGAAAATAAAAATAATGTTAACCTGTATAAATCCAGTTTTCAATATTTTAAAAAACCGAAGAACGTCTTTTGTATAAACAATTAAGTATTCAATTATTTGTTTTTATATACTTTTACATACTTATTCAATAAGAAACAATGATAAAAATTACAAAAAAGCACTTAATTATATTTTCTGCTCTTGTTTGGTATGCAGGAAGTATTTCACTGCTGATTAAGTCTGTTTCATTGTTGAATAGTGCCCACAGTATTTATCCAAATTTAGTGATACTATTATTGGTTTTTGTTACAGGTTTGACAATTGGGTTTTTTAAAGGTAAATACATATTTGTCAAATCCTGCAAAAAAAATATAAGAAGAATTAATGAATTAGAGAAAGTCAAACCCTGGTTATTCTTTAAACCATCGTTTATGATTGCCCTGGTTTTAATGATTACAACTGGTACTACACTTTCTCATTTTGCGGAGGGTGATTATGCCGCTATGTTAGCTGTGGCAATACTTGATTTGACCATTAGTATGGCTTTGTTTTATAGTAGCTTTGTTTATTGGCAGAAGAAACTTGTTTTACAACAATAATCTTTAAATTGTTCGTAATTTATTCTTCGTTATGGCCGATAACCGGCTGAATTTAAAATTCCCTGATAATCTGTATTCCCCATAAGTTGAGATAAACTTGTTTCAGGATGTTCTTCCATATATTTATGTACGATTTTCCATCCCAAAAATGCACCGGCCCGTGGTGCTGAATTATTCTGAAAAACGGATGTAAAAGGTGCATCACCAATCAACTTTCGTATGATTAACTGGTCATTTGTGAAAAGTGTTTCACTATCCACAAGGTAGGCCCACATTTTATCTTCATTATGATCAGCCCATTCCAGTTGTTCTTTAGTATAAGCAATTTTTAAAGTGTCATGTATTTCAGGTAGCATGGCATCTAAAAAATATTGGATTTTTCCTTCATGTATCATTTGGTTTAATAAGTTATCAACCGAATCTTTATAAGGAAATTCCATAATTGCCCATGCGCGCATACAATCAACGGGTATCATCTTTTTATTCATGCGTTTTATCTTATAATTATCCCAGTTTAATTGTTTATAGAAAACACAATTGCTGCCAAGATATTTATCTAGTCCTATCCCGATAATATTTTCATCAGTTACTACCGATTGGTTAAAGGCAGAAAGATAAGTATAAATATCAGGTATTTTTTTTGAAGGGAAATAATATTTAAAATGCTTAAAGGCATTGGTTAATTGATCATGAACATTATTAAAGTTCTGAAATACAGAGTCTGTTTTATCTTGCAAGCCGTTGGTTACACAATATTTATTAAATTCAACAATCATTCTATTGTAAGCAGGTTGTTCTGTACTTCCAATTGAGATAACTCCCTGGTTATACAAGTCAAAAAATCTTCCATATTTTTCCTTTAATGTTCCAATATCGGGTGTGTCCGGATAATTGGTTAACAAATCCTGATCTAACCTTTTAATCTCAATATCGAGCTCAATATTGCTGATGTCAATTTTAAATTTGTTTTCTCCACATGAAAAAAGTAGGAGAGAGGCTGCTATGAAAAAAGCAGATGTAAATATTTTAATTGTTTTGTTCATTTTTATAAATTAGTATTACCAAAATATACCGTAATTTCATTAAGTTTCAATAATCCTTGAGTCTTTAAACTTAATTAGTATTTACAAGAAAACTCAGTATCAGATAAAAAAATGTCAATAATAAGACTTGTGAAATCTTAAAATTCAGGCGTTTACTGTTGTAAATAACTGGGTTTTAAGATGAGCATAACGCAATTATTGGCGTTTTCTTGCTTAGACTAATTTGGTTGTTCAAAGAAAGTGATAATATTCTCTTCAAGGTTTAACCTAAAAACAATCGTTTGTTTTGATTCTTCCTTATACAATAAAAGACCATCATGAGATAGGTATTCATATTTGTTTGATTTTATTTGTTGATTATTTCGTTTAATATAATTACCTAAATACCATGCACCACCTTTACGGCCTTTTTGAATAGGTTTTATTTTAATGCTTTCTGGATAATCAAAGGCTATAGGTTTTGATGAATTATCCAGAAAAATTAATAACTTTTTACTATTATCAAGGTTGTTTTTTAATACACAGGCAAAATCCTCTAAATCATTGTTGTTAAAATCAGCTATTGCAATATAATTATATTCAAAATTACTTTTATCCATAGCAAATAGCTTCCATTCCCTGTTAACGGCATTAAATAATCTGTTGCTAACAAAATATGTTCGCAATTGCTTTTTGTAAAAAATCGGTGTAATTACCTGTGCCTTATTATTCTCAAAAATTGAGTTTATCTGTTTGTATATTTTTTGCCTGGCAAGGTTATTAAAAGGAATAAAACCAGAATTACCTCTCATACTTACTACTTTAAACCAAAATTCACCATCTTTATCCATTAAAGCGCCTGTACCGATAACTTTTACCTGTTCACCAAATTTTAATTTCTCTTTATAATCAGAATTAATATTTACCTCGGTATATAATGATTGTTCATTGGCAATAATATGTCGCATATCTGTTTTCAACGAGTAATATATACCAACCGAAATGGCCGCAACAAATAAAGCTGTAATAATTAGTAATAAAAGGCTTCGCCAGAACCTTCGGTTTAATACCGGGGGTTTACTTTCCTCATTATTAGCAAGATCAATAATCTTGGTTTTCATTGCAATAGGTATGTGAATTTTACTGCTTTTAGTAATACCTAGCAATGCTGTACTAAACTCTTCACATGATTGATATCTGTCTAAAGGTCTTTTTGCTGTGGCTTTTTGGATTACCTTCTTCATATCTTCTGAAACACCAACATAAAGTTCTGTTGGGTCAGGGAATGGTTCATTTATGATGAAATTATAAAGATCATATTCACTACTGTCTTCATCGTAAGGGGGCTGCCCGGTAACCATCTGAAAAAGGCTTACCCCCAACGAATAGATATCGCTACGTCTGTCAAGAACCTGGCCTTTTACCTGTTGTGGGCTCATGAAGAATGTTGTACCTACTTTTGAACCGGCTTTGGTCAGGGTTTTGCTTTTTCCATCGATAGACTTTGCGATGCCAAAATCCAGAACTTTTACATTATTGTCGGGTGTGATTATAAAGTTTGATGGTTTTATATCTCTGTGGATAATGTTATTTGCATGGGCATGACCAACAGCATCAAGTACTTTTAAGAACAAATTGATTGTCCTTTTTTGAGGAATAGGTCCCGTGGTGGTTTCAATGTATTCAGCAAGGTTTTCACCATCAATGTATTCCATTATTATGAAATTCCCTTCTTTGTTCTCAACATAATCGTATAAAGAAACAATATTTGGGTGCTGTAACTTGCTTAAAATTAAGGCTTCGTTCCTGAAACGTTCAATAATTTCAGGCTTTGATTTTAGCAACGGATTTAATGCTTTTATGGCAGCTTTTCTAGGCAAAAATTTATGTACGCCCAAATATATGCTTCCCATCCCACCTTCATCAATGAGCTCATCAATTTCATAATTTTCAATAATGCTACCAATCATTATCGCTAATATTCTAAAACAGTTTTAATTTAATCCTCATCGGCTAAAGGAATAATTAATTCCATGCCAACAGTTAACTTGTAATTACAAAAATCATTTACACGCATAATATCAATGATGTTAATATTAAATTGAGAACAAATTAATTGAATATCATCATCACCTTGAACAATATAGACTTCCTGAATTGGGGTTTTTAAATGAACCCCTACAGTCAATTCATGTATGTTTGGGTTTAAAGATTTTAAAAAAGGAATTCCCACATTAAATTTTTCCGAAATTAATTCATAATTATCACTTTTCTTTATTTTATAAGGGTAAATCATCAACAAATCGCCATTTGTAGCTTTTTGCCCTTTTGAGATAATTAGTTCATGTCCTTCTGGTTGTATCCCTACATCTTTTTTATTTATAAAAATAATAAACGCAATAAAAGAAGCCAAAAATATCCCAATTAAATATGCCCTATTATTTAATAAATACTTTTTTAATATACTTTTTCCCCAATGGTTTATTTTTATGGGTGTATATTGATGGTCAATGTTATGAAAGCGTATAAGTTGGACAGAGATATTATCATTACCTCCATTTTTGATTGCGGTATTAATTAACTCAGAAGCTTTTTCTTCTATAATTTTATCAGATGACAAAATCTTTTGAATATGGTTATTATTAACCATATTATTGAGTCCATCACTACAAAGCAGAAGTATATCCTTTTCTTTTGGTAAATATGCTGAGTTGGTAACTTCAGGTTCAATATTATCAGCTAAACCAAGTGCCCGGGTTATTTCATTACTTCGTGGGTGCGATACAGCTTCTTTTTCTGTAATAATTTTTCTGTCAACCAACTGGTTAACATAAGAATGATCCCGGGTTAGTTGTTTTAACTTATTTTGTGAGAATACGTATAACCTGCTGTCACCAGCATGTCCATAATAAACCCGGTCATCGCGAATTAGTATAAAAATAATCGTTGTTCCCATGCCATATAATTTGGGATCTTGTTTTGAACGGGTATAAACTTTTTGATTGGCAAAAATAATGGCATTTTCAATAGCTTCAAAGGGGTTTTTATGATAGGTAGAATTAAAAAATTCACCTATAGCTTCAACAGCAGTTTCTGAGGCCACTTCTCCACCTTGATGACCTCCCATTCCATCACAAACTACAAAAATGTGACCGTTAAACGTATTAAAATAAGCAAGATAGTCTTCATTTTTTTTTCTTTCAACCCCTTTGTCCGTGAGGCTGATAAAGTCAAAATTTCTTAATAAGATGGTTTTGGTCATTCAAACACTAATTAAATGTTTGTTATTCATATTATAACCGAAACAGACGGGTTAACCCGCCTGTTCAAATTTTTAATTCGAATTCAGGTCAATAGACAGACTTTATTTAATATACTTTTTATTGGTAATTAAAATATTTTTTATTTGTTCTTTAAGTCTATCCCCGGAAAATTCCATCATTTCACCACCCGATGGGAATGCAATAGGTGTTCTGCCAATTGTCTTTTTTGTTTCTTCGCTAAGGGCATTTAAATCACCATTAGCCAGCGCTGATATATATGAAAAACGATGTTCACCAATAGCTGGAACCGAAGCTACAATCCTTTTTGTTTTATTATCCTGATATTCAACTTTTGCTTCAAGCCTGGCTGTTTTATACTGAGTTTTTTGAATAACTGTACAGCTTATTGTTTTGTATTTGTCAACTTTTACATCGTTTCCCAAAGAATCTTTCATTACATTACCTTTAGCATCTAACACGTATTTATATCCGTCTTTTACTTCCTTTTTTACAATTTCTTTTGATCCTTTAAGGTCATCAGGGCTGATAAAAACAGAATTAACACTTATGAAAATATTGTAATCATAATAATTTTTTTGTGGTGTATTATAGTACCGAATCCAGTTCTTATCCAAATCCTGCATCCCGAAATCAACAAGGTTAAAAAGAAATTCTTTTGACAATTGGCTATAGGTTTTGTTCATAGGTACTAATAAAACTGTAGTTGTTCCTTTTTCTTTAGCTTCAAGTTGAAGACGGTTTAAATCTTCGTATGTTGAAGAGTATTTTTTTACTGCTTCAAATTCATAAAAAGCTTTTTTAGCTTCATCTTTGTCACCTTTTAGTAACTCAAGACCTTTTCTGTAATGATAATCAGCTGCAGCTTGTTTTGCATCAATTATTCGCTGGTTGTAATTAATATGTGTAAAATTAACGGTTTGGCCTCCGGCACGTAAGGGTAATACCGTTTCTGCAAGCTTTTGTCTACGGTCTAAACTTAGGTAGTTATTATAGATTTGATCATAGGCATTGGCTTCACCTGACATTTTCAAATACTCGATACGATCAAGGTTTCTTTGATTTGATTTTTTATACGAAAGAGTAAAAATTTCTGCTTGTTCTCTGTCATCAGGTTTTTTTTGTAATTTTTTTACTGATTTCACAAAAGCTTGCTCATAATTACCCAGTTGTAATTCTTTTTGAGCTGATTTGCATGAAAATAAGAAGATAATTGCTAATAAAACGACTGCTAATTTATTCATGATAAATGATTTACGTTATAATTATTATTCTGAAAAGAAATAAATATTTAACCCGATTAATTTATAAATTTTTTATGAATTAGCCTGACTGCCTGTCCCGCTTTTTGCGTGAATTTAGTAAATCTAAGGGTTTCAGATTACTGAAACACCAGGATTTTCTATATCGGGCTTAAGAAACATCCGACTAAAAATAAGAACAAACTGTTAAAAGTCAAAATAATATTATAAATTTTATACTATACTGATATGTTGATGGATTTTTATAGCCTTATAACAAAAAAAGCCCTGAAAAAGGGCTTTTTTAAATCAAATAAATATCATTTATTGAAGCTGGAAGTTAATAGGTACTGTGTACCAAACATTAACTTTTTTACCTCTTTGCTCACCAGGCTTCCATTTAGGTAAGGCCCTAACCACTCGAGTAGCTTCTTTATCAAGAATTGGGTCTACGCCACGGGCAATACTTACCTGCGTTACACCACCTGTAGCTGTTACACAGAAACGTATATAAACTTTACCTTCAATACCATTTTCCCTTGCTATATTAGGATATTTAACATGAGTGGCAATATATTTTCTTAAACCTAACTCACCACCCGGAAATTCGGGCATTTTTTCTACGATAAAGAATATTTGAGCTTCTTCTTCCTCTTCATCATCTTCAATTTCAACAATTTCAACTTGAGTGTCTTCATCAGCTTCAGCATCTTCAACTTCAAGCTCGTCTTCAATTTCCGTTTCGTCATCCACGATATTCAAAACTTCCACGAATTGTTGAGGTGGTGGAGGCTTTATTTCCGGTGGTTGCTCTTGTCTTGTAACCGGAATATCTTCATCTTCAAATTCCGTATCGTCCAACCTTGAAAATTCGTCAGTGGTAGATTTCTTTTGAGTAACGCTAAATGCTACTAAGATAGCTCCCAGTGAAACAACTAGACCAATTTGGAAAAACATTGCTTTCCATCGCTCTAAATCAGATTTTGGATTCTTCTTTAATTCCATTTTTCTTTTTTTTAATATTAACAACTATAACCGAATGAAATTGTTTCTTTATACGGCATGTTATACTTCGACAAGCTCAGCATAAATAATTGAGGGCATAAAGATACATTATTCATTCAAAAAATAAAATTTAAATTAACTTATACTCTAAAGTTTCCTGTTTTTAGAGGCAGCCTTATTCATTTAAGTTTAAAATTTATTGGTACAGTGTACCAAACACTTACTTTTTCTCCGTTTTTTTCGCCCGGTTCCCATTTTGGTAGGGATTTTATTACTCTTAAAGCTTCTTTATACAAAATGGGTTCAGTTCCTCTTAAAACACGAACTTTTTCAACTTTTCCAAGTTTGGTTACACAAAACCGGATATATATTTTTTCTTCAAGCCCATTTTCTCTGGCAATGTTAGGATAATTTACATGCTTGCCAAGGTATTTTACCAGGCCAATATCCCCACCCGGAAATCTGGGCATTTTATCTGCAAAACTAAATATTGGTTCATCTTCAACTTCGTCGTCCAATTCAATTGGGATATATGAACTTGCATCGTCTTCACCGACATCCTGGTCTTCAAAATCAGGTTCATCTTCAATATCCGTATCATTATCTACAATTTGCAGGATTTCAATCACCTGTTTGGGCATTGGAACTTTTAGCTCCTTGGGTGGTTCCTGAACAGTTACTTGTGTCATTTCTTCTATATAATCGGTGTCAAGCCGGCTTCCTATAATAACATTTGATTTTTCCTGTGTCAGGCTAAAAGCAGCTAATATAATAACCAATGCACTTATTAACCCTATTTGAAAAAATGCAGTTCTGTATCTTTCAAGATCTGACTTTTTATTTTTCTTTGTTTTCATATTCTTAAATTTTAATTAGTAAATATTAGTTTAAGACAAAAACGATAGGTACTGTAAACCAAACCTTAACAGGCTTCCCGCCCTGTTTCCCCGGTTTCCAATTTGGCAGTGTACGTACTACCCTAAGTGCTTCTTTGTCCAAAATTGGGTAAACAGGTCTGATAACATGGGCATTTTCAACTTCGCCCTTTTCATTGATCACGAACCGTACATAAACTTTGCCTTGCATGTCATTTTCAATAGCAATATTTGGATATTTCGTGTTTTTTGCAAGGAAATGTTGTAAACCTTTTATTCCACCTGGTGGTTCTGGTGCTTCTTCTGTAATTGTCCATATTTTTTCTTCTGGTTCATCTTCCTGTTCAACTTCAATAATCTGTGTTAAATACCAAGTAGGATCTTCAGGACCAATAGATATATCAATAATTTCAATAGGCTTTTTAACCTCTTCTTTGTCTTCTACTATTTTAAACTCCTTATACTGTTTTGGTAAAGGTGGTTTCAATTCCTTTCGCCTGGTAATAGGGGTCATTTCTGTTTCTAAATCAATACCAGCAATCTGGTAACCGGAACCTGTTTTGCTTATTTCTGAGCCCCACTCAAATGCAAAAAGAAGTATGGAAAATGCGATTATCAATCCAATTTGAAAAAAAAGACTCCTTTTTTTCTCAAGATTAGCTTTGTCATTTTTAATATTTCTCATGGCTATAAGCTTTTAATTTATAATTATGTCGTTTGTTACAAATTTCAATCAAATACGAATTATTCATTATTCAATAATCCTTATTCAATATAAGCAAACGGGTCAACCGGTTTCCCTTTTAAGAGTAATTGGTAGCTAAAAGCAGGATATAATCTTTTATCGCCACTAATCCCAATTACTTGCTCTCTTTCTACTTTTTCATTAAGTTGGATTCTTGATTTCCAAATCCCTTTATATTTACTTGTAAATTTTTTATCGTGTTTTATGGTAATTTCATATTCTATAAGTCCCCAATTATCTAATTCTTTAATTTCAATCACTTCTCCATCTTTTGTAGCTATAATTTTCGTAAAACTTTCTGTTGAATAACTAATTTCAGGATGTGAGATCAAAATATTATAGTTCTTTTCCTGCTGCAGCTCTTTTTTTATAAAAAATCCGCCTATTAATTGGCTCCCATAAGAAACAGGTTCAACAAAACTATTTTTATCTACAAATTGCAGATTGTTTGTTGTGTGGTTAATTTCACTTACCATAAAACTGTAGCTTAATAGTATCAATAATAAAACCGGGAAACCTATTATAAACCTGAATTTTTTTAGTTTTATTGATTCAGGGAATGCCAATAATTTTATTCGGTCTTTTAAGGGGTTTCTTGAAAACAGGTTTGCTAATTTAGTCCTGATATTATTTGTTGATAGTTTAATTAATAAATTTGAATACTGATACGGATTTTCCAAGGTCGTGATTTCTGTGTCAACGATATATTCATGCAAATCTTTTAATGTTTTTTTTGCTTTTCGTACATAAGGGTTAAACCAAAATACCATTTCATAGATCTCATAAATTAGAATATCGAGTGAATGTTTTTGGGCAGCGTGTATTTTTTCATGAACAAGGACTTTTTCCTGTTCATTATTGTTTAATAATTTATATTTTTTACCCAGGAATATATAATTGAAATAACTAAAGGCTGTTTCATCATAGGGTAATTGGGCAATAGTGTACTTTTTTTCTTTATATACTTCTGCTTTTTTTAATAATCGTATAATATCCAGGTTGTTTTTAACTAAAACAACTAAAAACCGAATAACCCCTGAAAAGTAAATAATATAGAGCAGGTTTTTA
Source organism: Bacteroidota bacterium (assembly GCA_039714415.1). Lineage (GTDB taxonomy): Bacteria > Bacteroidota > Bacteroidia > Bacteroidales > NBLH01 > NBLH01. The sequence continues at coordinate 456 of JBDLJL010000027.1, read as the reverse complement.
ATGTTTAGATAGGTTTTTGAATTCAAATAATTGAACCAGTTTGACAAGAAACTTTTATTTTCTGTATATACTAAAAGTCCTGTTCCATCCATCGGATTTGTCATGTATGACGATTGGTTAAAAAACGATGAAATATTCGTATATAATGGGAATGGGATTAATGGAATGATTAAGCTAATAATTATGGCGAAATAGAAATAGAACCTGTTCCATTCAAAATGTGTACTCTGAAAGAATACATATTTATAAAAGGAATAAATTATGCTAAAACCTATAGCAGATTCTATTAGATAAACGAACATATTATTTATTTTGTTTAGATTTTAAAATTTCTTGCAATTTGCTTATCTCTTCCATTTCTTTTTCACTTAAAGATTCATCATCAACCATGTACGAAATCACGTTTTTGTATGAACCTTCAAAGTATCCTCTCATCATTGCTTTAAAAGCGTGCTT
>JBDLJL010000026.1:0-42266 GCA_039714415.1 Bacteroidota bacterium | reverse complement strand
ATATTTTCTTTTGGTGAAAAACTCAAATTTCTTGGATCTTCATCAGACTCAAAAAAATCGGTATTATACTTTATTGAAGTATGGCTTTCAAGTTTTAAGCCTGAGGGTAATGCTGCCCTGTAAACTTCACCAATGGAGCATAAGTAATAGTCGGCAATCCATTCCCAAAACTTAAATTGGAATTCATTAATTAGTGGTTCATCATCAAGAATAGATAATATATCCTTTGTTTTATAGTCGGTTGGCTTATTGTGATGTATACGGTATATTATTGCTGAATAGACCTTTTTTCTTCCAAACTGAACTACTGCCCTTTTACCGGGAATACAGAGTTCAGCCATATCATCAGGAACATGGTATGTAAAAAACTGATCCAGGGGGACTGGCAAGATGAGGTCTGCAAATAAATCAGTTTTAGGCATTTGAGGAAATTAGAATGAGTATGATTAATCAAGAATTATATTTTTCTTAATTTCTTCAATCAATGTTTTTGTTGGAAGGATTAATTTCTCAACCGAACTTTTATCAAAATCAAAAAAGTCATTATAATCACCTTTCTGTCTTTTGTCAAATAATTCTGAAAACAGTTTTCCTGACTCCTGTGAAATTTTATTTTTTGAGATAAAATGCAAGCCTAACATTTTTCGGACCCCAGAATGAGTTGTAGCCGATATATCATTGTGCAACAATAAGGCTATTATTGCATAAAAACATGAATAATATAGTCTGTTAATAGCTGTGTTATAATATCCTAATTTGATAAGTTCTTGAACTTCATTAAACGTTTCAGTTGCTTTAACCAGTCTGTATTTTATTAAATCATTTTTATTATAATCATTCATAGTTTAATCCCATCTTTCATTACATTATGATAGAAAGGTGTAATTTTATATTTATTATTCCAATCGTATTTTGAATAAACCATTGGACTAATTATTTCACCTGATTCAAATTCGATATCATAAAGCGAATGTGTAATTTTTTTTTCAAAGTCATAAGAAATATGTTTTTCGTCAATAATAATAATAATATCCCAATCAGATTCCAAATGATAATCACCCCTTGCATGAGATCCATAAAGAATAATTTGAGCACCGGGTGCATTTTCAACTATTGATTCTTTTATTATTTTTAGAAAATTATCTGGTTTCATAATAATTCAAAGATACAAATTTTATCTTTTTAAAATAAAAAAAGGATTCAAAATAAGCATTTGAATCCTTTGAGATAAATTGTTATTTTCTATTATATCATCAGAATGTCAGCTACCTGAAGCAATTCATCATTAATATTACGTTGGCCTTTGATTGTTTTATTAAATGGAACATGCACCACTTCATGGTTTTTGTATCCAACCATAATACTTCGCTGATTATCAATAAGTGCTTCAACAGCAGCTACGCCTAACCTGCTTGCCAGGAAACGGTCAAATGCGGTTGGTGAACCTCCTCTTTGCATATGTCCCAGAACATTCACCCTGATACCTAAATCACTAAATTCATCCTTAACCTGGTTAGCAACTTCCTGAGCACCACCTATATTATTCCCCTCAGCTACAAGGATAATGTTTGACATTTTTTTTAGCTTCTTTGCCTTATTAAGAAATTCCCGTAATGTTTCGGCTTGTCCTTCAATTTCAGGAATTAATATAGCCTCGGCTCCTGTGGCAATACCTGCCTGAAGTGCTATAAAACCGGCATCACGACCCATTACTTCGATAAAAAATGTTCTATCATGAGAACTGGCAGTATCCTTAATTTTATCAATTGTTTCCACTACTGTATTTAAAGCAGTATCAAAACCAATAGTAAAATCAGTACCATACATATCGTTATCTATAGTACCCGGAATTCCTACGAAAGGGATATCGTATTCCTGTGAAAAAATACCTGCACCACGGAAAGTTCCGTCACCGCCAATTACAACAACTGCATCAATATTAAGTTCCTTGAGGTTTTTATATGCAATTTCTCTTCCTGCTTCTGTTTTAAATTCTTCACTTCTTGCAGTTCGTAATATGGTACCACCTCTTTGGATGATATTACGCATATCTTTTGATTCAAGTTTGAATAGCTCACCCTTGATCATACCATCATAACCGTGTTCAATACCAACTACCTCAAGTTTATGGTATATTGCTGCACGTACCACTGCTCTTACCGCTGCATTCATCCCCGGTGCATCACCACCTGATGTTAAAACTGCTATTTTTTTAATCTTTAACATATATTATTTATTATTACTTTATTAAAAATGAACTACAGCTTCAATAACTTATATGAAGGCTAAGGAGAAGGTCACTTTAATGAACTACACCGGTTTTTTTAACTGATTCCCTTAATCTTTGCTTTGTTCTTTTATTACTTGATATACACTAAATTAAATTAAAATAGTCTCAAGAACCTTCCTAAGCCTTTGCCTTCGCCTCAGCCTTTATCTTGTTTTCCATTCCACTCAAATATTTCAAATAAGGCTGCGTTTCCGCTTATTCACTGGTCATTATAAATAATGGGCTCATTTCAAAACTTTTATAGTATGGTCTTAGACGGTCTGTATTATAGAATTTATTAATGTTGACTAGTTTCTTAGAACTTGTTACCACATCAATCGGAACATTATCATACCTGCCATTTTTTAGTACAACTAGTCTGCCATGAATTCCTTTTAGAATTAAATCAAGTGCAAGATTTCCGTATGCCATTGGAACAATTGAATCAATTGCATCAGGATCACCACCTCGTACAAGATATCCTAATTTTTGGTTAATGATGTTCACATTTTTGCCTTTATTATATTTAGCAGATAAATCTTTAATATTAGCTGATACTATTTCGCCAATACCTCCTAATTTGGCATGACCAAACATATCCTTTTCCTGGTTCTGGAACATCATTTCAGCACCTTTATACATGGCACCTTCTGAAACTAAAACCACTGAATAATTGCTCGGGTTTTTAGCTCTATCCTGCACTAATAATTCTGTTAAATTATTAATATCAAATTTATATTCAGGAATTACACAGCGATTACCGGCACCGGCCATTGTAGGGAGCATGGCTGTAAATCCTGCATATCGCCCAAATACTTCTAAAACAAGTATCCTTTCATGTGAACCTGCTGAAGTTCTTAAGGTATTTGTCATATTGATGGTACGGGTAACACATGTACTAAACCCTATACAGTAATCCGTACCAGGAACATCGTTATCCATAGTTTTAGGTATGGCAACCACTTTTACGCCTTCCTTATATAGTCTGACACCATAACTTAATGTGTCGTCACCCCCAATCGGTATAAGATAATCAACATTAAGAAATTCAAGATTTTTTATAACTTCCGGGGTTAGGTCATTTGTTTCAGCGTTATAGGAATCTTTATGTTGAGCAGGAACACTTGATTTAGGCATATGACTAGGCCTGGTTCTGGAACTATGCAAAAAAGTTCCACCTGTTCTACCTGTTCTGTTTACAATTTCTTCTGTCAACTCAATATAGCATTGACTATTATCGGCCTTTTTATCTCTTTTCATGGTCACAATTCCTGCCCAACCACGTCGCAATCCTATCACCTTATAGTTTTCCCTGATAGCTCTAATGGTGATAGCCCTAATAGCCGGGTTTAGTCCTGGAACATCTCCTCCACCTGTTAAAATTGCTATTACACCTCTTGTTTTTTTTGTGTTTGCCATAATCTAAAATTTTAATATGTATTGCAACCTACAAAAATATTCAGAAATACCAAAAATTCAAAAATAATATACGATTTGTTAGATACTGGATGATATAAGATTTGTTATGTTCATGAAATGAGATAGATATAGACAGGAATTAATTTCAGGTTTTTTGTAGTTACTACCTAATGAATATAAATCATACCGATTTTCAATCATTTGATTAGTTAATGAACCTTATTTTTTAGTTATTTGTGGTGGAATCGTTTAAGTAGTTTAATATATCCTGATTATTAATCACAGAGCTTTTATCTTCCTTTTTCTGGTTTATATCAATCTCTGTAATTTTTGATTTTTTTAATTGTCCATTATCTAAATATATTAAACTTCCTATAATTGTTGGTAATTGAGGGTTTGGCTTGACAGGTGTTAATTTATAAGAAATTTCAAAATTTTTCTCAGCAGGTAATTTATTCCATATAAATTCAACCATTTGTCTGTTAAATGAAAATGATGCATTGCTTGATTTTATATTGCTTGCTTTATATCCTTTTGGTATTTTTTCTTCAATTTTTGCTGCACCTTTAATAATTCCCCGACTTACCAAAAGTTTTACAATGATACTATTCTCATCTTTGGAATAAAAAGGTTCCATCCTTAAACACTGAACCAAATTTGTGTTAACCGGTGGAAACTGAATATTGCCAGACTTGAGTTTTCTATTAAGGTTAAATGATTCTCCTTTCGGATGAACTTTTATTTCCAAATCATTTAAATATACATTCCCCCTTTGGTTTTTATAAATATATGTGAATTGTCCTGGTAATTTATATACACCTTTTATAGAGGCATCTACTAATATATCATAACTTACCGTAAATTTAGCTTGTCTGGGCAAACGTAACCAAACAAGTTTTACTAATTGTTTACTGAAATGAAAATCAGCACTTTGAGATTTTTTTTCAATGGCAGTAAATCCTTTAGGCAGTTTTTGCCTGAATTCTGCAAAATGCTTTAAGTCCATTTTATTTATGGTAATTTCAACTGTGAAACGGTCACCTGAATATACTGAAGGTGGAAATTCAGCATGTACAGAAACCTGGTTATCAGAGAGTCCTGAAAAAGCCAGAATAGAGGAGATGGTTGCTATTATTATGTGTTTCATATTTGTAATTATGTAGTTGAAATCAAGAACAAATATATGAATAATGTCGAGTAAACAAGACTTTTATACACAAATAATAGTTTTTTTTAATGAAAACTGTATTTGTAAATAGAAAATCGTGGTAGACATCTAAAACCTACCACGATTGTATCAATAACTTTCACCCCCTTTTATTAAGGGCATGAATTTTATTATTTAAAACATGTTTTACTTATACTCTTCTAATTCATCAAACTGCAAGTATTTATAAATATCACTTTCTTCAGGTAAAATATATTTCTTGTACGTTTCAAAATATCTTTCTACCGAAGGAATCTCATTATCAATAGAAGCCATGGCAGCTAGTTCTGCAGAACCTAAATAAACCTGTGCTCCACGTCCCATACGGTTATTAAAATTACGGGTTGATGTTGAAAATACGGTGACATTATCAGGTACTCTCAACTGGTTACCCATACACATAGAACAACCGGGGATTTCAATTCTTGCACCTACCTTATTAAAGGAAGAAAATTTTGCTTCTTCCTGAAGTTTTTTCTGATCCATTCGGGTTGGTGGTACCACATAAGTACGTACATTAGGATTGCGTTTATGTGCATCCCAAATTTTACCGGCAGCCCTGAAGTGACCAATATTGGTCATACATGAACCAATAAACACATCATCAATTTTTGTTCCTGCTACTGCTGAAAGTAACTTTACATCATCAGGATCATTTGGGCAAGCTAAAATTGGTTCATGAATTTCAGATAAGTCCACTTCTAAAACAGCAGCATAATCTGCATTTTCATCCCTTTTCATTAATTCAGGGTTTTTTAACCAATTTTTTAATGCATTAATACGATTTTGAATCGTTTGTGCGTCTTTATATCCATCCTTGATCATTTTTTCCAGTAAGGCAATATTTGATCTGATGTAAGTAGCTATGGTTTCTTCCGAAAGCTTAATAGTTGCCGCAGCGGCACTTCTTTCTGCAGCAGCATCAGTCAACTCAAATGCTTGTTCTACCGTGATATCAGGTAAACCTTCCATTTCAAGGATACGACCATTAAAAACGTTTATTTTATTTTTCTTAGGAACGGTCATCATTCCCTCCTGAATAGCAAAATAAGGTATCGCATTTACCACATCACGTAAAGTGATGCCAGGTTTTAACTTCCCTTTAAACTTTACTAAAACAGATTCAGGCATATCTAAGGGCATAAAACCAAGGGCACCTGCAAATGCAACCAGACCAGAACCTGCCGGAAATGAAATCCCCAGGGGAAAACGAGTGTGAGAATCACCGCCAGTACCAACCGTGTCAGGGATCAGCATTCTGTTTAACCATGTATGTATCACACCATCACCCGGAAGTAATGATAAACCATTTCGTTCAATAATATATTGAGGTAATTTTTTATGAGTTTTAACATCTGCCTCTTTCGGATAAGCCGCTGTATGACAAAATGATTGCATAAACATGGGGGTCTGGAATTTTAAGCAGGCCAACTCGGTCAATTCATCAGCGGTCATAGGCCCTGTAGTATCCTGTGATCCTACAGTTGTCATTAGTGGTTCAACAGCTTCCCCTGGTAAAACACCTTTTTTACCACAAGCTTTACCTACCATTTTTTGTGCAAGTGTGTATGCCTGGTTTTCTTTATGTACGGGCTGAATAGGCTTTTCAAATATGTCAGTTTCGCTAAGACCTAATGCCGTGCGTGCTTTTTCGGTTAAAGATCGACCAATAATTAGGGAGATTCGTCCACCTGCACGGTATTCATCAGCTAAGGTGTTGGGTTTGATTTCAAAGGTAGAAACTACTTCACCGTTTTCATTGGTAATTTCCCCTTTTTCAGTATTGATGGTGATAATGTCGCCGTTTTTTATTTTGGTTACATCGCATGAAATGGGTAATCCACCTGAATCTTCAACTGTATTAAAGAAAATGGGCGCAATAACACCTCCAAGCACTACGGCATCTCTTTTTTTGTTCGGAACATAATTGATTTCTTCACCTGTGTGCCAAAATACTGAATTGGTGGCAGATTTACGTGAAGAGCCTGTACCAACGACATCGCCTATAAAAGCTACTTTATGTCCTTGCTTTCTCCATTCAGCTATGGTTTTAATTCCATCAGTGAAGCCAGTTTGCCCTAATGACAATGAGTGTAAAGGGATATCAGAGCGTGTTGAAGCATCTGAAGCAGGAGAAAAATCATCGGTATTGGTTTCACCATCAACCTTATAGGCCTTCAACGTGATTTTTTTGGGAAATTCGGGCTTTGATGTAAACCATTCAGCATTTGCCCAAGATTCTATTACTTTTTTAGCGGCACCGTTTGATTTGGACAATTCCAAAACTTCATCAAAAGCATCGTAAACCAAGGTAATTCCTGAAAGTGCACCAGCAGCTTTATCAGCCAGGCTACCATCTTTTAATGCTTCAATAAGATATTTTACATTATATCCACCAATCATAGTAGCTAATATTTCAATAGCTTTACTTTTGTCAATTAAAGGACTTTGCTCCGAATTATTCAGAATCTTACCAAGAAAATCAGCTTTAATCTCAGCTGCCGGATCTACACCGGGAGAAATCCTTTGGGTAAAAAGATCCATTAAAAAATCTTCCTGTCCACTTTCCGGATTTTTCAACAATTTGCATAATTCCGTTGTCTGCACTGAGTTTAATGGTAGGGCAGGGATACCCATTTCTTTTCTCTCCGCTTCGTGCTTTAAGTAAGCATTAAATATTTCGCTGTTCATAATTTATATTGTTAAATTGTTTACTTTGGCTACGCTCAGTAGCCCAAAATTGTTAAATGTATATTTTGTTAAATCTGTTTATTGCTGATAATCATACAGAAACTATAATGTCAATTGGTTTCTACTTTCTGAAAACTACCTAAAAACCAGTTAAGTCGCTTCATGGAATCCCATCGTCAAATGCTTGTCTGCCTTCCAAAGTGCAAAGTACGGCGGACAGGCAGAATTTTACTTGCCAACTGTTTACTGAAGACTGCCTACTAATTCTTTTGCAAAAATATAAATATTTAACTAATTAAACTGACTTTTGGGCGACAATAGATTTGTAAGTTTAAATTTTATCTACTTTGTAGAAAAAAAAGAGTTTTAATATTCTTCAAAATTTAATTATTGAATAAAAGAAACAAAGATTTTTCATGCGTTTATTTTTTAACTGTTTTTAATGGTCGTATGGAATCGCATAGCTAGTCCCGATTTTAGGGATTTAAAATAATCATTATTTTTTGATAATTAATTTTTCTTTAACATGCTTGTTTCCTAACTTTGGGCAAAATCAATGATTATGGCTGCCGGGCAAGGTTTATTAAAAGAAAATTTTAAAATATCCATAGATTCTATCAGGTCAAACCTGCTTAGGTCTATTCTTACCATATTAATTATTGCCGTGGGAATTATGGCGCTGGTGGGTATTTTAACGGCTATTGATGCCATAAAAAATTCAATCAGTAGCGAGTTTATGCGTATGGGGGCTAATACTTTTACAATAGAAAGCCGTGGGATGCGCGTACAAATTGGTAAAAACCGTTATAGGGCTAAAAATCATGCAAATATTTCTTTCCGTGAGGCACAAAGGTTTAAAAACGAGTTCAATTTTCCGGCGGTGACTAGTGTTTCAATATTTGCTACCGGAATTGCAACTGTAAAGTTTGAGTCGAAAAAAACAGACCCCAATGTTCGTGTTCGTGGTGTTGATGAAAATTTTCTTCAAACAGGTGGTTATGAGCTTGAAAAAGGTAGGAATTTTACAGAAACAGAAGTACAGAATAGCAGGCATTTGGTTATTATTGGAAGTGAAATCGTGAGTAAACTTTTTGAAAAAAATGTAGATCCTATAAATAAAATTATTTCTATTGGTGGTAAACGTTACAAAGTAATAGGTTTAATAAAATCAAAAGGGGCAAGTATGGGGTTTAGTGAAGACCGTTCTTGTATGTTGCCCGTAACTAATGTCCGACAGTATTTTTCAAGGCCTAATATGTCTTTCATAATTAATGTAATGCCGCAAAGCCCTCAATTATTGGAAATAGCAACCGGTGAGGCCGAGGGGCTTTTCCGTATTGTAAGGCGTTTAGATGTTTCAGATGAAACGGATTTTAACATCTCAAAAAGTGATAACCTGGCACAAATGCTTTTAGAAAATATTAAGTTTGTAACTATTGCTGCTACGATTATTGGTGTAATAACTTTGTTTGGTGCGGCTATTGGTTTAATGAATATTATGCTTGTATCAGTATCTGAAAGAACCCGTGAAATTGGTACTCGAAAAGCTATTGGTGCAAAATCAAGTATTATAAAACAGCAATTTCTTTTTGAAGCTATAGTGATAGGCCAGTTAGGTGGGGTTTTGGGAATCATTTTGGGCATTGTCATGGGTAACCTGGTAGCCCTTTCTATTGGTAGTCCTTTCATTGTTCCCTGGGTTTGGATAATTGGTGGGGTAATTTTGTGTTTAGGTGTTAGTTTAGCTTCAGGATTGTTACCGGCCGTGAAAGCATCAAAACTTGATCCTATTATTGCCTTGAGGTATGAGTAGAACAGCTTTCTGAGCTGTTTAATTTTGTCTTTTTACTTTTTCTTTTGTTTTGATACTTTTGTTTATTTTTGCTCTTCCAATTTGTAAAAACCATGATAAGAAGGATCTTATTTCTTACAATACTTCTTTTTTCAATCACAAGATATGAAAATTTCGTTAGCGCTCAAAAAGTGGAACATGAAAACCTTTTTCTTGAAAGTAAATTTCAATATGGTTTTATTTGGCAGCATAGACCAACCATAAAGGATATTATTGGCGGCAATATAAAAGTTTTTGATATTTCTATTGGAAAACAAACCTATGGTCAAAAATACTGGGAACAATTATACCGGTATCCGAATTATGGCTTTGGTTATTATTTTATAGATCTTGGTAATCCTGAGGAATTGGGTCAGGCAAATGCATTATTCGCCTATGTTGATATTCCAGTTTTAAGAAGGGGAAAGCATTTGCTAAGCTATCGAATTTCAGAAGGATTGGCCTATTTAAATCAGGGGAATATTGCTATTGGATCGCATTTAAATTTGTATTTTGACCTTACCATTAATTATCGTTATCGTTTAAGTGAACACCTTGATTTAATTAATGGTTTTGGGGCAACACATTTTTCAAACGGGGCTATTAAAATGCCTAATCTGGGGGTTAACTTATTCTCTTACCGGTTGGGATTACATTATCGATTTAAAACACCAGTTCGGGAATTTGTAAAGCTTGAATTACCTGTAATCGAGAAGAAAAACAGCATTTCATTTTTTTTGGCAACAGGTGTTAAAGAAAAAAGGCCAGAAGGTGGAATACCCTATAATGTAATGACATTTTCTGTTGATTATTTACGATTAATCAATCTAAAACACAAAGTAGGGCTTGGGTTTGATACTTTTTATGATGAGTCTTTGTTCGAAACCATGAATCCTGACTCAAGTCTTTATATTAACAATTCTGATATTATGCGTTATGGAGTGCATCTTGCTTTTGAAGCAGAATTAAATAAAATTATGTGGGTCATTCATTTGGGAACATATATTCGAGCTAGATATAAAGAAGATGGGGCAATTTATCAGAAAGTTGGTATCAGGTATCTGATTTCAAAAAATTTATATGCAAATATCTCGTTAAAAACAAGTAAAGGAGTAGCTGATTATACAGAGTTTGGCTTTGGGTACCGGTTTTATTGGAAGTAAGAACCATTGTCTATTGATTATTGATTAACGATTAATTAGAGAGAGCGATAAGTGCAAGACTTGTGAGAGGAGATTGGGATATAACCTCAAAGATAATTGACCAAGAATTGAAAAACGAAAATCATACATTTATTGAATTTGAAAAATTAAAAAAAACGTTATTCATGGAAAATTAAGAAAGTATTGTTGCTCTAGGTAAAGCAATATCTTTTGCGAGATGGATTTTCCTTATTATTCAATAAACAATATTCAATAATCATTTAAAATATGTTTGGGAAAAAAGTTGCTTATTATTTATTTCTGGGTTTTATCGGGTTCATGAAAATTGTTCCTTTTTGGTTAATGTACATGGTTGCCGATGGGATCTATTTTCTTATGTATCATGTTATTAGCTATCGAAAATCGGTGATCAATAAGAATTTGGAAAAATGCTTTCCTGAAAAGAGTAAAAAAGAAAAACAAATAATTCGAAAGAAATTTTACAAGAATTTAAGTGATTTGTTAATTGAAAGTTTTAAAGGCTATTCAATGAATCAAGAACAAATGTTGAAACGCTTTAAAGCTTATAATGAGCATGTTGCTGACAAGTATTTTGAACAGGGGAAAGACGTAATTGTATTGGCCGGTCATTTTGCCAATTGGGAATGGGGAGCTGCAGCAACTGCAAAAAGTTTTAAACATCAACCGGCAGTTTTGTATAAACCGATATCCAACCCGTATATTGATCAATTTATCAGAGAAAAACGTGCTCGTTTTGGTGTTGATTTAGTTCCAATAACACAAACTGCACGCTATTTTATCAAGAAAAAAGAAAAACCGGTATCTTATTATATGGTTGCCGACCAATATCCTACAAATAAAGAAAAGCAAAAATTTGCTAACTTTTTTGGAACAGAAACAGCTTTTTTACATGGTCCGGAAAATTATGCTAAGCAATTAAATATTCCAGTAGTTTATATTGAAATGAAAAGAGTAAAACGCGGTTATTATTCTATGGAGTTGTTTGATGTAACAGATAACCCAAAAGAATTGCCTGATAATGAACTTACCCAATCATATGCCCGTCTGTTAGAAAAATCTATTCAAAACCAACCGGAAGACTGGATGTGGTCGCATAAACGATGGAAAAAAGAGTTGTATGCTTTTGGTTAAAAGCTGAATATCTGATTTTTGTAATTATCCTGATTTGTATATTTGGAAAAACGTGTTATATTTTTCATTATTTTTCCAATTATATGTATCAATTTTTGGATAAATATCTTATTTTATTAGATATTTTTCCAGATATAAATATATATAACTGGAAAAAAGTGTAATTTATTTAATGATTTTTCCAAATATAAATTGTATATCTGGAAAAAACGCTGTAAAAAAACTACAACCTTTTAATCTACACGAAACGGAATTGTTTTGTAAAAAAAAGAAGCTGAAGTTATCAAAATATCAAATAATTCAGTTATATATGGTTATGGGCGGTATACCTTTTTATTTGAATGAACTTACGCAAGGCAAAAGTGCTGAGCAATTAATAGATGAAATATGTTTTATTTCAACCGGTTTGCTCTCAAATGAATATGAACAGCTTTATTATTCGCTTTTTAAAAATGCAAAAAATCACATTTCAATAATTGAAGCACTTGCGGCGCATCCAAATGGAATGTTACGGGATGAACTTGTGAAAAAATCAGCTTTGCCTGCCGGGGGGACTTTTTCAAGGGCACTTGAGGATTTGCTTGAAAGTGGTTTTGTTTCTCAATATCGCCCTTTTAACAAAAAGAAAAAATTCACCACATATAGGCTAATTGACTTGTATTCTTTGTTTTATCTGAAATTTATAAAGGATAATATAAGCGACACCCCACATACTTGGCAAAAAATTGCAGGCCAAAATAGTTTTAAGGCATGGAGCGGATATGCTTATGAAAACATTTGCATGCTTCATAAGGATCAGGTAGTAAAAAAGTTAGGGTTGAGTGGAACCTATACGGAAGTAAGCTCGTGGAAACATAAAGGGGATGATGAAATTCCAGGTACACAAATAGACATGCTTATAGACAGAAAAGATGGTGTCGTAAATTTGTGTGAAGTAAAATTTACACAAAATGAATATATCATTTCAAAAGATTATAATACCAATTTACGGAGAAAGCGTTCAATATTTGAACATGTTACAAAAACAAAAAAATCCATTGTTACAACTTTAATTACTACTTATCCTGCCACAAGGAATAAATATTATTTAGAAGAGGTACATTCAGAAGTTACAATGGACGATTTGTTTAAATAAATTAAAGCAAGGATGTTCAAACCCGCTCAATTACCATAGCATGTCCGTGACCGCCGGCTGCACATGCTGCCAGTACTGCAAATTGTTGATTTTCATTAATTAACCTGTTCGCTGCCGTAGTAACCAATCGTGAACCTGTTGCACCAAATGGGTGCCCTAAAGATAATGACCCCCCAAGGGTATTAAGTTTGTCCATTGGGATTTCACCAAACTTGGTGTTTAAACCAAGATTGTCTCTTCCAAATTTATCTGAATTTAAAGATTTTAGTACAGCCAAAACCTGAGCGGCAAAGGCTTCATGGATTTCAAATACCCCGATATCATTCAATGTCAAACCAGACATTTTTAATACTTTTGGTATTGCGTAAGCAGGTCCCAAGAGTAATTCATTTTTCGGATCCCGACCTACAAAAGTATAGGCTTTTATTCTTGCTTTAGCTTTATAACCTAACTCTTTTGCTTTGTTTTCTTCCATCAACAGCACGGCCCCTGCACCATCAGTTAAAAAGGAAGAGTTGGCGGCAGTTAATGTTCCATTTCTTTTATCAAAAGCAGGCCTAAGTTTAGCAAGTTTTTCTACTGAACTATCAGCCCGGTATGTATTATCTTCACTCACCATTTTATATTTTGGTGTAGTTTCAACTGCTGAAATTTCATTTGTAAAAAAACCTGACTGTGCAGCTTCTGCCGCAAGTTTGTGAGACCGAACAGCGTACTCATCTTGTTCTGCACGTGAAATATCAAGTCTTGCAGCCAATAAGTCAGCATCCTGTCCCATAGATAAACCGGTTGTGAATTCAGTAATATCCGGTATATCCGGTTTGAAATCTGAAAAACGTAAACTGCTTACAAATTTTAGGGTGTCGCCAAAATTTTTAATCTTACGTGCATTGAATAATTTTTTGCGCATTTTTTTATGAAACGCAATGGGGATATCTGATACACTATCTGTTCCTCCGGCAACGGCAATATCATAATGTCCCAGCCGAATCATATCAGCAGCTTGCGAAATGGCTACATTTGCCGAAATGCATGCTTGGGATACAGTATGGGCAGGGGTTAGTGGTGAAAGTCCGGCAATTAATGCAGATTCACGGGCTACATTAGGGGTACGGATATTATGTATTACCGTTCCCATAATTACCTGATCAATCAAATTGGTTTTTAAGGCCGTTTTATGAATAAGACCTTTTATGGCAGCGGCACCTAATTCGTAGGCCATCATATCCTGGTAATCAGTTCCTGAACGTAAAAAAGGTGTACGGGAACCATCAATAATTACAACATTTCTGATTTTTTGGCTATTATTTTCCATTTTCTTATTTTTAGCTAATTGTATTTCGATAAATTTAGTATAAAAATAATACTATTATTTAATTTATCTAAAGAAAGTATTTGTTTTTGATTTCTTAAAAATAATATATATTGCAGCATGCAAAAAGAATTAAAAAAACTGCTAAAACTAAGCATTGCTTTTGTAGCTGTACTACTGTTTTTCACTCTTGCCCGGCTCTATTTTTATTTTGGTAACAAAGCTGTTTTTTTGGCAAATACTGATTTTAATCTATTGGAGGCTTTTAGCCATGGTTTTATTTATGATTTAAAATTTATTTTTTCGGTTAATAGTCTAATCATTTTAATGTTCTTTCTGCCTTTCAGGTTTAGAAACACTATTTTTTGGCAGTTTGTTGTAAAACTGTGGTTTATAATATTGAATAGTGGGCTAATTCTTATTTATTTAATTGATTCAAAATATTATCAATTTACCAGCGAGCATATTAAGCTATATAACCTCCCGGATAACAATTTATATCAACAATTTATTTCTTCATTGAACAAAATTGATTTTCAGTTTAATCATTTATGGGATATTGTTTTAGTTGGGGTTTTTGTTTTTATTGTTTTGTGGTCTGTATTTCCCTCAATCAATAAAATGTCTTTTGACCAAGGTAGGGCAAATTTATTTTTTCGATTTACGATATCTTTCTCAGCAATATTTATACTCTGGATAACGGTAAAAGAAGCTAAAGATAAATCGGGTGATTGGCAAGTCAGGCTTTTTGAGAAAATGAATCGTCCATCAGCAGGTTTGGCCATAAATAGCCCATATTTTATTCTTCGGAATTATTATTCAGAACAATTAGCCTATAAAAGTTATTTTGATGAAGGTGAATTAAATGCTTTGTTTTCAGCTAAAAAAAATTATGTCAGCCGAATAAAAAATAAAAAAAATGTAATAATTATAAATATTCTAAATGAAATAGCAAATTGGGACGAATTTGAGAATAATGTTAAGAAATTAAGTGCAAATTATTTTATATCCGATAACTTTGGTTCTCAAATTAAGAGTATTTCCAAACAAATGGATGAGATATTGTTATCATTTCCTGATTTTGGAACAATTCCATTAATAAAAACAACTTATGCATTCAATCAATTTCAAAGCCTTGCAGAAATATTAAAACAAAACGGGTATTATGTGCTTATGGTAGCCAATGGTTCTGATAAGAAACTATATAAAGCTTACCATAACTTCTTTGGGTTTGACAAACTGATTTTTAATAAACATAATTATAAACTGTTATCAAAATTTGAGAATGAAGCTAAAAATAATAATAAGGATGCTTTTTTTACTTTTTTTCAAATAGATTCAGGAATTGAAGAAGTTCTTGCTTATATTGGTGAAAATAAGTTAAATAATAATGCATTGATTGTGATTAATTTGCCAACACCGGAAAATGCCAATGATATACACCCCGGGAAAACTTTATATTTGATGTCAGACACATTAGATGGGCATTTTGTTTCGTCCAAAACACAAAATCTGGACATCCTACCTTCGGTAATTGACTATCTGGATTTAAATAAAAAGTTTATCGCTTTTGGCAAAAGTGTGTTTTATAAAACAGAAAAGCGTGATGTGTTTCAATATACAGGTAAGGATTATGTGATTTTTGACGACAGTTTACTTCTACGATATAACGGGCAATCAACCAAGTGGCTAGTTGATTATAAAAATGATCCCAATGAATTTTTTGATTTGCAGGATTCTTTGCCGGTACAAAAAGTGCAATTAGAAAATAAGATTAGGGCAATAATTCAGGAAAACAGCCAAAGGCTGATTAATAATAAAATGATGCCGGAAGATTAATTCTTTTAGAGAACACTTTTAAAAAATAAATAGATGACCAATTTCTCTGATAAGGTTCTTAATTTCTATTCAAATCTTAAAATAAATGTGGAGTTGCCAGATGATGTTTCTGTGATGGATCCGTATGGTAATGAGGATGTTATTAAAGTAGTTGTTGCTTTTTATGAAAAATATTATGCAGATGCTAAGAGGCGCACTATGATCCTGGGGATAAATCCGGGACGATTTGGAGCTGGTATTACGGGAATTCCTTTTACAGACTCTGTACAGCTAGAACAAAAATGCAAAATCAGAAATAATTTCGATAAAAAACCGGAACTGTCTTCTATTTTTATTTATCAGATGATAGAAGCTTTTGGAAGCATCAAAAAATTTTATAAACAGTTTTATATTAGCTCAATAAGTCCACTGGGTTTTGTTAAGGATGGTAAAAATATGAATTATTATGATGCTAAGACTTTGCAAAACATCCTTCAGGATTTTATACTGGAAAGTATTCAAAAACAAATTGATTTTGGCACAAAACAAGACGTCTGTTACTGCCTGGGACAAGGGAAAAATTATAAATATTTGAATGATTTAAACAAAGAACATCATTTTTTTGAAAAAATTATTCCATTGGCACATCCTCGCTATATACTGCAATATAAACGAAAATTTGTTGATCGTTATATCAATGAATATTTGACAAAATTTGAAAAAATGAGTAATTAGTCCGTCTATAAAGTCGTAACTTTAGCAAAACTTCGCAAGTTGAAAAAACTTACTAAGTTAGTGCTCAATTCCGCCCAGGCGGAACAGGCATTGCAAAGTCTTTAAGACTTGGTGAGTTTCCAGAAAAGCCTGACTTTATATTCAGTTTATATACGATGGGTTTTATTGAAAATTATTAATTATCGGTTAACAATATTCAAGGATACATAAATGACAAACATTCAATATTTAATTTTTATCTGTTTATTTTGGACTATTTTTTAATTGACAGATTAAACCGCAAGTTAAAAAAAATCATTATCGTACGTGTTAATAATAATTTTTAACATGCTTGTTAATTATTTCGGCAAATTCAATTTTTTTACTTGTTTATTGATTATTGTATGTTGCTTATTGAGTGTTTTTATATAAATCTATATTTAAAACTTTGAAATTTGGTGTTTTCTTATAGCAACTAATTAATCTGCCTGATCAACATCCCTTTATAAAATCCTTTACCACCTTTAAACAAAGTGTATTCAAGCTGTCCTTGTTCATTGTCTGGTTCTTCCGCGGCCATAAAACGGTTATCCCAAATGTGGGTTTTGTCAACTTTGATAATCCCTTTTCTCTTATACTTTGTTCTTCCGTTTTTGTCCATAATTTGCTCCAAAACTTCATATTTATCACCTTTTTCCAAGCCTTCTTTTAAACCAATTTTTGCAGATAGCGGATCACTGCTGTACAATGGTGTCTTGGTGCGGAATATTTCGTATTTTTTTTGAAGTTTGGCTATTACGGCATCTATGGCACGAATAGTAGCAACTCTTATAAGTTCATCCTCACTTTTTTGTGTGTAGCTGGTTGATTGCAAATCGGCCCAGGCCACTTCCCAACCCACTAATTTAAGTTTAAAAATTTTAGAATTATCAAATGCTTCTTTCCTGTTTTCATCAGATGAATCATCATCCATCCAGTAGTCATTATAAAAAACAGCCGCAACTGAATCGTTCCAATCCAATTGATATAAGTATGAAGTAGTACGTATCACATAGCCTTTTCCAAATGTGGTTAAAGTTTCATCTGCTAGGTCTGTATCAATTTCCACATCAGCCAGGTCTGCAATTTCTTTTAACAGGCCAAGTCCTGCTTTTGTTTTATTTGCCACTTCCTCTTTACTTAAATAATCAAAGTCGTTAACTATCACAAAGGTGTTTTTTATGAGTTCCTCACCGGCATCAGCTAGTAGCGCGAGTCCCCGTTTGCTGCTTTTTGCCAGTTTAACATCCATATCAGAGGCATTATATGAACCTCTTTCAGCGATTAAATTCATATTAAATGCTCCATTTGGACTTCGATTAAACCATTTGGCAACCATTGCTTTAGCCACTCTATTTTTTAACAAATACCGATAGATATTATCTTCCTGAGTGTATATCTTATCTTCTCTTTTTTTTACAGATTTACTTACGCCATTTTTAATTTTCCTGGCTGATAAAAGATGGATGTTAAATTTATCAGGAATTTCTGCATTAATAAATGTTTTTTGAATTTCGCCGGCATAAGGTCTGCTTGGTTCTTCAATCATTAAAGTGTATAGAGAACTTCGACGGTAAATTATTTCTGACTGATCAACTTGTGCAAAACTGAAAACTGATGAACTTAAAAGCAGTAGGGCTAAAATAAAAAAAAATGCTTGCTTCATAATATAATTTTATTAGGGTTTTGAATCTTAAAAATACAAAAAATATTTCAAACTATTATGTTTTCTATTTTATTCTATCTTTGCGGATTGTAACAATTAAAACTTATGTATTACCCTGCAATTGAATACGATTACCCACTTTTTAGGCCACCGAGTGAGGCAAACTCTTTGATTCTGCAAATAACATCGGGTTGCTCATGGAATAAATGTGCTTTTTGCGAAATGTATTCAGAAAAAAGTTTTAAAATTAAAGACTTTGAACAAATTAAAAAGGAAATTGCAGGGTTTAAACCTGTAGCTGATAAAATAAATAAGATTTTTTTGGCAGATGGAGATGCTATGGTTTTAAAAACCGAAAAACTATTAAAAATTCTTGATGAAATTAATAAAACTTTTCCTAAAGTACGAAGGGTTTCAGCTTATGCCAAGCCTAAGGATTTAAAAAGTAAATCAATTGAAGATCTGAAAAAATTAAAAGATTCCGGATTAAGCCTGGTTTATGTTGGTCTGGAATCGGGTGATAGTGAGTTGCTTGACATTATTAACAAAGGGGAAAGTTATGAATCGTCGCGTGAGGGATTAATAAAAAGCAGGGAAGCCGGAATAAAAAGCTCGGTAATGATTTTGAATGGGCTTGGTGGATTAAATTATTGGGAGCAACATGCGCTTAATTCTGCAAGATTAATCAACGAAATACAGCCTGAATATCTATCAACATTGGTATTAAGTTTTCCTTTTGGTGTGGATCATTATAAAAAGAGGTTTCAGGCTGAATTTATTGAAATGAATACCCTTCAATTATTAAAAGAACTATATTTATTTTTGGAAAATACAAATTTACAAACTACTGTTTTTCGGAGCGATCATGCATCAAATTACCTGGTTTTAAAAGGAGTTTTATCAAAAGATAAAAACATTTTGTTGGATAAATTGCGTTTTACTATTCAGAATCCTGATAAAGCAGTTTTAAGGGAAGAGTGGCAAAGAGGCTTGTAAAAAATTTAAGAATTATGATTTTACGTTTTAGATATTTTCATATTATATTAGTTTTTTTATTTGCTATTATTTTGAACTCATGTCAAAAGAATAATTGCCTGAGTGGTGGTGGGGATATAGTTCAGGAAGAAAGAATTTTGAAACCTTTTAAATATATAGAAACTTTCAATAATTTTGAATTTCATCTTAAAAATGATACAATACATAAAGTTGAAATTGAAGCCGGTGGAAAGCTTATCCCTTTTATTGAGACTAAAGTTGAAGATAGTGTATTAACGATAAGAGATTTGAATAAATGTGATTTTCTGAAAGGATATGAAAATAAAAAAAATATTATTATCTCGGTAGATACCTTAAAGGAAATAATTATTAATAATGCATCTGATTTATATACAGTTGATACCTTTAACGTTCATAAATTTAAAGTGAAATTTTTGTCGCAACTGGGTTATTGTGATTTAACTGTAAATGCATATGTTTTTCAGTTACAGATTTGGTATGGATCAGGCGATTATAAAGTATGTGGTTATGCTTATTCAGCTTATTTAAATACAGAGTCAAGCTCATTTATTTATGCTGATAGCCTTGACAATATTTTTTGCAGGGTAAATAATAATAGTATGGGCGACAGTTATGTTAAAGCAGGTAGTTGGATGTACTATAAAATTAAAGATTCAGGAAATATTTATTATTCAGGAACACCAGATACGATTATTATTGAGGAACATAGTGGAACGGGTCAATTAATTAATGTAAATTAAAAAATGTTTAAATTTAAGTTAATAACCCTGTTTGCTTTTATTTTTGTGCTAAAAGAAAATTCATTTTCGCAAAAGAATGATTCTGTTAAGTATGTTAACCTGTCTGCAAAATATGCAATTGGATATATATATGCCCATCATCAATCTTTTAAATATTTCATTAATGATTATGTACCTGCTTTTGAGGTAAATGTTGGGTTCAGGCAGAAAGGGAATAAATTATGGCATGAAATATACAGATATCCAACCATAGGTTTTGGATATTATCATGCAGAATTGGGTAATCCTCAGATATTGGGACATGTGGATGCTGTTTTTCCTTATATAAATATTCCTGTACTTGAAAAAAGTAGGTTTAAATTATGTACAAAGTTTGCTACAGGTGTTTCCTGGTTAAATAAGAAGTTTGATTTGTACGAAAACAACTACAATATCGCAATTGGTTCAAAATTAAATGCTTACATTAATATTAATCTTGAATCGAAAATAAAGCTTGCTAAACAAATCCATTTACAGGCCGGATTAGGAATAACTCATTACTCAAATGGAGGAATGGTACAACCAAATAAAGGGCTGAATATAATTTCGGCCTCAGCAGGGCTGTTGTATCATTTACAAAAAGATGAGTTTCAAAAAATTACACTAGACATGCCTGCTTTTAAAAAGAGAAATGAATACTCCGTTATTTTATCTGTAGGAACAAAAACATTGGAACCTGCACGTACGCACCGATATTTGGTTACAAGCTTTTCGTTTAATGCTGAAAGGCAATTTTCTTATAAAGGGATGTATGGAGTTGGAATTGACTTGTTTAAAGATAATTCGCGAGAAGAGTATCTTCATGAAAAAGAGAATATTGAGAACCCAACTACTGCAGACCTGTTTTATGCCGGGGGACATGTATCTTATGATTTTGTTTTTGGAAAAACATCGTTTACCGTACAAATGGGAGGCTACTTTTTAAACAAGGCAAAGTTTTTTCAATACGTTTATCATCGTTTTGGGTTAAAATACCGTTTTGCTGATCATTGGATGGCAAATGTTACTTTAAAAACTTTTTGGGCTGCGGCTGATTTTGGGGAGTGGGGAATAGGGTATAGATTCTAAAACAGGATAAAAGAGAAGTTTAATTTATCAACACTTCGTTAAATTTTCGTTTCGCGCAAAGCCGCAAAGTCGCAAAGATTTGATTATTAACCTATTAATCTATGTTGTTAATTTTTTAATGGCCTAATATATAGGTGTTTATAGAAATTCACCGAACTATTGATTTATATTAACACTTTCAATTCCTTTGCCCGAATATATTCCTAAGTCATTTAATTCTTTGAAAAATAGCTTCATAGCCTGATTTTTAGAATCATCAAGCTCATAACTAATATATTGTGTAAAATATTTATGCATATCAATTTTACAATCAGGAAAGGCTGAATAAAATTCAGAAACTACTTGCTCTATATTTTCAAGTCCAAAAAGTAGCGCTTTGTTAAATTCTTTTACAAATTGATTATCAATTGGTTTATTGGCAACCCAAGCTGCAAAAACAAAAGGTAATTTTGTAAATTTTTCCCATTCTTCAGCTAAATCATAAACAAATTTGTAATTTTTTTCAAGATGAAAAGTTCGGTCGCCAATAATTAAGCCGGCATTTTTTCCTTTTATATGACTTTCATAACCTTTTGTTGTATTTTTCCAGGCAGGATCAATTTTCCAGTATTTTTTTGCTAATATCCTGATTAGGTTTACTGATGTAGCAGACTGATAATCTAGATATATCGACTCTATTTCTTTCAAAGGGACATCACTTAATAGCAGTACCGTTTTTACCTTTCCTGAAGCACCAATGCAATAATCAGAAATAATGTATGACTCTTTCATTAAAGGAATTACAGCAACAGGAACCAGGGCAATATCAACCTCATTATTCAATAATTTAGAAGCACAAACTGAAGGAATATCCTGCTCAAAGGTCGTTTTTTCAATAAGCCCGGAGTTTTTTATTCCAAACAAAAATGGTAATGTGTTTAAATAAGAAACTGCTGATATTTTTAACTTTTGTTTCATTTATGAATTGAAAGTTGCATTGTTTTTAATGTTTAATTCTGAATACTCATTCAGTTTTTGCATCCTTATTTAAATTATCGAACCTTGTTCATGGCAAATTACTAATCCTCATATGCATTTGCTTCTGTCATAGCAATAGTTGCAGCAACTACAGATATTATTGCCACAAAAAGTGCCAGGTACGAACCACAAAAAGGGATGAGCAAAGATAAAGCAAAAACTCCACCATTGGAAATTGCAATTCCTTTATATTTTTTAACCAAAGTAGCACTCTCTTTAATCTTTAGCCTTTGTCTTTCGTTATAATAATCAATAAAAGAAAAACCATAAAAATATGCTGAAATAAAAAACAGGAAAATTGCCCCAAACCAACCAATAACAGGTATTAATCCAACAATAAGTGCTAAAATTAAAAACCCCAATTCAATAAACATGTTTCGAATAGCCATTACAATACCACGCATGGTGTCTTTAATCAGGTGTCCTAGATTAAATTCATAATCATTACCAGATAACACCTTTTCTGTTTTTTCCGAGATATAGGATAATAATGGCGACATTATTATAAGGACTATATAGCCGCCAAGATAGGCAAATGCAATGAAAAATAGTATTTCTATAAAAAAACCTGCTACTACACTTACTGCACCACTCCAAAATTCCGAATCTTTAATTAAAGACCAACCTTCAACAAAACCTTTAATATAGTCAATCAGCTCAATAATATAATTTTGTGCAACAGCAAAAAGGATAATGTTGAGTGCTATAGGGACTAAAAAAGTCCATCCTAATTTGTTTTTAAAAATGAAGGAAAATGCTTTGTTGTACGATTTTAGCCCAAGTTTTATTTGTTGAAAGGTTGTCATGTGTTTTTATGAAAATCCGGAATTTACATGTTAAGTTTAAAACATTATTACTCTAGAAAGCCAAAAGTACGCTTAAATTTTATTTTTTCAAAGATTCAAAGAACCAGATATTTTGGTCTGATGCCTTACATGTAATCTTGCCCCCTAACTATTCAACATTGCCATACTATGAAAAAAAGCCCGGCATTTGCCGGGCTTTTATCCTTTCACAGGCAAAGCTTGTTTAAATATATATATATGTATATCAACACAGGCAAAGCCTCATTGCTGAATTTCATGCTTTTTTTCAATGTTTATTTTTCAATAATTATTTTTTTCTTAAATGATTTATCCGGTGTAATCAACTGTAATATATAAATTCCTTGTTTTAATGTGCTAATATCCATTTTCAAAACCTGATTACCGTCAATTGTTTCAAGGTTTTTTATTTTAGCAACTTTCCCATTAATATCAAATAGTTTTATTTGAACAGTTGCCCCCTGGTTCCGTTCTAAATTTAAGAATAAATAATCAGATGCCGGGTTAGGATATATTTCTAATGAATTGCTTATTGAACTTTCGATTTCAACATTACTCGATGTAATTGCAGTACTCGATTTTAAAAGGCTTTCATACAACCAGTTAGCTAAATTCGGGTCGCTTCTTAAAGTTATATTTGTAAAGTTTCCCGATAAATCTGACAATATCGTACCCACTCCTTCTTGCATTGGTACTAAAAGAACGCTATTTGAGTTTGGGATGAATTGTTCAAATCGTTCCGGGGTAAAATCAGTGGTATATTTAGCTTCGGCAGAAATTGAAACACCATCAATTTTCCCATCCAAATATCTATCATAAGAACCCCAATATCTTGCCCCGATATTTAAAGCATAGGAAGTAGCAGTAAGGTTAAAATCACTGTCTGTGGAACTATCAACTTCTTGTCCATTAATAAATATACGTGTTGTATATCCATCTCTTGTTACGGCAACATGGTACCATTCCCCAAAATGCAAATATGTTGAAGAATAGTCGGTCCTGACAGATGCACTGATACTACCTTGCGATTTTCTTGCAACAAAGCGTATCCCATAATCGCCTTCATCGTCAGCTACTAAATACATTGAGAATACAGTACGCCTGTCTATAATTACAGGATATGTACCCACAGTGTAATTATCAACATTTACCCATGTTTCAATTGTCCAATTAGAAGAAATATCAAAATCATTATCGCTATTGTCCCTTATAAAAAATGAATCATCACCATCAAAGTCAAGATACACTAAATCACCTTCTGTTATTTCTCCTTCTATTGATACGTTAACTGGTTCTGAATAGTTATCATCATGAAATACACCATTAACCTTTGCACGGACTTGATACCTGTAATTTCCTGGATCCGTCAGGGTTAATGTATAATTTGTTTCAGTAATGTTATTACTGATAGTTGTCCAGCTACCGCCATTATAACTTTGCTGAAGTTCAAAAGCCTCCCAATTTAATTGTTGACTAACTTCCCATTTAATCGTATAGCTATCATCAACTATTTCAGGGGAAAGCATAAGCGGGTCAGGATAAATATCAAATACAGCCGCTGACACAATGCTATAGCCACCAGCACTAAAGCTTCCTTTTAAGTTATACCAACCATTAGCAGCACCCCACCAGCCCATAGTTAAATGGTAATATTCTGTAGAAGTTCCGTCTGGCACTTCATAACCATCACAAACAATGGCATGGCCTGCCCCATTTGTTGCATAAACCGCCAGGTGTAGCGGTGCACCTGTTTCCAGGTTTTCATTAAAATTTGACCAGAAAGAGGAATAACTACTAAGATACTCATGATGCCCTGTAGATCTAAAATAAGCATTTAACGCATAAGGGCTTCTGTTAACATTTGAAGTCCCACCATAATCCTCATAATCCATATCAACAGCAATTCCGCAATGATAAGCTAATAAGCCCATTGCTGCTCTTTGATCGTCTGTAGATGGCACACCTTGATATTCATCCAACATATTAGCATAATCATAGGTTGTTGCAGAAAAATCAGCATAAAAGTCTCCTCTTGTACTTCCTCTGTTATCATCATCAGTATGAGAACCTACCCCGGTTTTCGGCCATTCGTAATAATTTAAAATTTGGCTTAATGAAGTTGCTACACAACCAGGTGAATAATGATTAGGTGTATAATAGTTTCCTACGTATACCATAACTCCTTCATCGGTATAGCAATTTACCCCGCCCCAAATATCAGTTAAAAGAGGCCCGATTTGCGTGGTTGCTTTTAAAGATGTTATTGATCCTTCAATATAATTGTCCCACTTTTTTTTATTTAAATCTATTTTTTCTAAATCATCTGTTGATTTGATATTTTCTAAATAGCTTAATTGTCCCTTCATGTCCATTTTCACAATGTCTAATAACATATTGTTAGAAGATTCTTTAAAATTAAAATCATTTTTAAATGAATAAGCAATGATTGGGGATAATTCTTTACTGGGGGATATTATTATGTAACCGGGGTTTAGTTCAACAACATAGGCTAATGCTTCATTATTAGTAGATTGTATAGCAATTGGTTCCAGTGTAGCAGATGTTTTTTCAACAGAATTCCCATTATTTCTTAAAAATGTATTAGCGACATCCTGTATGTCTTGTTTGGTGATTTGAGAACGAACATTAAATGTAAAAACAATTAATGAAATAAAAATAATAGTTAGTTTTTTCATAATCAATTAATTTTAAGTTAAGTTAAGTTATACTATTAGGATGGATTAAAATTCTTTTTACCCCTAGTAATACGGTTTCCAATTAATATTTTAAGTTGTTTTTTTTAAAGCCAGGCATTTGACAGGCATTTATTCTTTGGTGCTATTTTGAAATGCTTTTTTCCAAGTTTACTGTGGAATTAGCTTGTGGGATCAAACCAACTACCTTTTTCAATAACTTCATACAGATGGGAAACCTTGAAATTATGCAATCTTTTAAAACGAAAAATATCTATAATTATTAAAAAAGGATTAAATATTTCAGATTCTGCAAAATGATATTTACGAAAATCATAACTACTTATATCAACTTTGAAATGAGAGGACAAACTTTCCATAAAAGTTGAAGCATCCAATCCATCTATTCCCAACTCATCAAAAATCAAGGTATTATCATCTACTTCTAATCCTACTTTAGATTTAATGAACCTTTTAACCTCCAATTCAATATCTCTTTTGTTTTCCATATAATTTGAGCCTACAAAAAACAAATCCAATAACAAATAAATCAGTTATAAATACTTGATGCTGTTTACCATAGTTAATTTAATTCAAAATAATTTGCGATAATATTATACCTTTTATCGATGGTGGGTTAAAGGTGTTGATAAAACTAACGAAACAGTCGGGGTGCGACTGTTTTACAGATATAGATAGTCGCGCCCCGACTAAATCAACCGAATTGACCCAATGCCCTTTTCTCATAGTTAGTATTTTATATTTTACACCTGTCTTATTTATTATGGTCGCAGCTAACCGCTATATTTCCTCATTTTTTTATAGCCACTGAAGAACAGGGGCTGTGGAAATAATACAGCATGTCAACATGAATTATTTATTTCTACTTCTATTTTGAAAAAAAAAGTTTATGAAATTGATACCTTGCACTTACTTCATTATAATGGAAAACAACCCGCCCAAATGATCGTTCTAAAGGGAAAGAATAAACCATTAGAGCACTTTCAAAATCATACCCTTCATATAATGGCTCATCATCATTAGGGAAAAAACCATAAAGATCTATTCGTCCTTCTTTATATGTCCATCTGTCTTTGTTTTTAAATAATAGTTTTTTGTCTTTTTTATTATAAATAACCCTATCATAGAAACCTTTTTTATTTAAAATTATAGTATCTATTGAAAATTTATTATTTTTTGCCACATATGTACCTACAGGATTAGGTTCAATATTATTAATCAAAATCAAGAATAGCAATATTACAATCCCTGTAAATAAAAAATATTTTTTCATTAATGTAGGTCTTAATTAGTTTTAATGGTAATTCCCTAGCTTTCTTACTACATCAAATATTATTATCACAAAAATTAATTTTGTTTTCAATTTAGACCTTTTCAATTTAAACAATTATTAAAAGAAGCTCCACTTTTTTTTATTTTACGCCTAGCAGGAATTGGTTAGTTTGTTGCCTTATCAGTCATAACTCAGTTATTTCCGTTTCCAAATTCATACCAGTTAATTTTTCTCGAAAGGTACATAACAATAGCCATAACAATGAATAACCCAATACTTCCCATTAGTAGTGCATAATCCTGCAATTGTAAGGTTATGAAAATGAAACCATAAAGGATAACTAAAGTTAATCCGGTAATAGCTGTTTGTTTGGTGTTTTTGTATATGCTTTTTGAATATAGTGTCACCATTGCAATGGTTGCTACCCCTGAAATAACATAGGAAAAGTTGAAGTTAAGATGTTCAGAAATAGCAAGTAACAAGCTATAGAAAATGATTAAAGCCAATCCAACTAAAAGGTATTGAATAGGGTGGATACGGGTTCTGTTTAGCACCTCAACAAAGAAAAATATTAAAAATGTAAAAGCGATAATCATGATAGCATATTTGGCTGACCTTTCTGATTTTTGATAGTGATCAACCGGAATGAGTAAATTTACACCGAATGATGATTCTGCCACATTGTATTGATTGCCTAACCACTTTTGTGGATAATTCCGGTTTAAATGTAACAGGTGCCAGTTAGCTGTAAATTCCTTCTCTGTAATTTTATGATTATCCGGTAAATAAGCACCATGAAATTTGGGGTTTGGCCAGGGTGCATGTATGGTCACACCTGTATTTTTACCTAAGGGGATAAAATGAAGTTCTTCACTTCCACGCAGGTTTAAGCTAAATGAAAAACTACTTTCTGTAGCCACTTCATCCCCTGAAATATTGATACGTGTACTTACACCGTTGGCAATTACATCATTTGTTTCAAGACCGGGGTTAAAAGAAAAAGTATTTTTGTCCCATTTTAGATCAATGGCCTCTTTTATCCCTCGCATATCGGGAATCCCGATTGCAATAAATGCCTCATCCCATAAAATATCTTCCTTTTTAATTTTCCATTCGCTAAAATCTATATTGTTAAAAGATCCTTTGAAATTAAGTTTGGTGGTATAAACTACAACATCATATATGCCCCTGTGCCTCTTTTCCGGTTCAATTTCGCCATTAATTTCAAGTTTTTTGGGTAAAAAATGAGCGTATTCAGTTTGTGTGTAAACCTCCTTTTTTTCGTTAACATAGTATTTTTTATATGGAACAGTTACAACAGGGCCTGTAATGGTTTGAGTTTCACCCCAAACAGAGCTGACTTCACGAATTGCATCATCGCTACGGTACTGTCTTTCCCTAATGAGCGATTGTATCATCGAAGCAGGGATCAATAGTATTAGAATTAAAATTCCAATGGAAATAATCCGGATTGTTAACGAGCTTCTAACCCAGTCATTAAATTTATCGAAAAATGATTTCTCTTTTTGTGCCATGATTTTAGTCGTTATTAAATTAGTTCTTTGCCATTAGCTTCGCTGTCATTAATGGTCATTACATCATTTAAATATTAAAGCATTGTATATTGATTATTGTATGTTGTTTATTGGATATTGATTTTTTATTTGGTCATTACATTATTTAAGCATTATATCATTGTTACATTGATTATTGTTTATTGTTTATTTATTTCATTATTCTATTATTTAATCCAGTTTTCTCTTTTTTCTTCTAATATTTCTTTTCCCTTTTTGGTATGATTTACTGTTAAATTTTGTTTTGTTGGTTTTATTTCCAGGCTTAAAAACAATATTTAGTTTTTCACCCAAGTTGCCATTAGAAGCAATCAAATAAGCAAGTATTGCCGGTATAAATGCCGAAGGATAAAAAATGCTGAAATACCTAAAAAAGATGTTTGGTGCACTAAAATACCAAATTTCCCCGTAATAAAGTGAAAAAACGATATTGGTAAAAAATGGGTAAATAATATAGGAAAACAGAGTGAATGCCCCGGCAAGTATACCTAACTCCCTTGTTGTTTTTCCTGTTGTTGAACGAATGCTAATTGATATAATAAATGCAATTATAATAAATGTAAAAAGGGGGCTTACCGGGTAATAAAAATTAGATATGGCATATATTACTGCTCCGGTTATAGCAATTGTTAATGAAGATTTTACTGATTTTACAAAGAAAATTTCATCTGCTTTTTTATTGATGTTGAAAAACTTTTCATCAGTAATACTGGTTATCTTACTTTTTTCTGTAAACGTAGGCTTTTCCCATACTTTCTTTTTCTTGATTTTTATTTTATCTGACTTAATTGTTTTTTTTGGAACCGAAGTCTTTTCTTTTAAATCCTCACCGGGTATTTGGGGATTATTTTCTTTAATTTCTTTAATTGGTTCTATTTTTTCAACAAGTTCAATTTTAGCTCCAATTGCATCAAAATTTTTCTTTACTTGCTCAAATTTAAATTCAGGTTTATTAAGCTTAAATATGGAAGGTGTCTTGTCTGTCAGTTCTTTGGACTCTTTTAGGCCTAGTCCGGTAAAAAGCCTGATAAGTTTAATTACTTCAATTTTATGCTTTCCTATGTCCAATAACCTTATTTCCATAAGTTTTTATATTTTATTTTGAATAAAAGTACAATAATTTGAGATAAGAATCTTAATTTGGATATTAATCTTAAGCTTGCGTTTAAAAATAATAAATTTTATTTCTCAAAAATGGTTATTAAATAAAGAGAATTATTGGTTGATTGAAGTTTTTACCTCTGGTTAACCGGGATTTGTTATTTGGCTCTTTCAGGAAAAGATAATATATTGGGGGTAAGTAAATAAGTTCTTTAAGATGGCCTAAATAGTGCATTAGGTGTTGAAATGATAATAACGGGCACGCTGGATAAGAAGTTAAAGTCCTCTGTGGCAGATATTATGAAATAGGTTGCGCTGTAGTATACAACTGTATGTTACATAAGGAAAACTCTGATGAAGATTTATGTGGATATAGCAAAAAATGGAAAATAGGTGCAGCTGGTAAAAAAATCCAGACAAAATTTATTTTATTATTGCAAAAAATGTATGTCGTACCCTGGTGAAGGTGGAAGAGTTAACGGAATAAATCAGGATGTTTTCATGAATTGAATATTGAAGGACAACAATGCTCAATTCAAAACAGGATCCTCTGGAATGTTCAGCCAAACCTCGTATTTTTTACCCAGCCTTTTGAGGGTTGTTTTCCAGTAGTCTTTATCAACTTTCATGATAGAATGAGGTTCAGGCTTGGTGACCAGCCAAAAATTATTTTCTATTTCTTTATCAAGTTGGCCTTTACTCCAGCCCGAATATCCAATAAAAAAACGAATTTGTTTTTCACTAATTGAGTGGCTACGTAACAATTTTAAAACGGAATTAAAACTGCCTCCCCAGTAAATATCTCCAATTACATGTTTGCTTTCAGGTATTACATGGCCAAGGGTGTGTAGAAAGTCGATCCTGTCAATTGATACCGGTCCACCAATTGAAACGGTTCCTTTAAAATTAAAATCTTCTTCAAATAAATCTGATAGTGGTATTTCAACCTGTTTATTAAGGATAAACCCAACAGCACCTTCCTCATTATTTAGAGTTAGCAGCACAATGGACCTTTTAAAATAAGCATCTTTTGAAAAAGGTTCAGAAATAAGGAGTGTGCCAGTCTTTGGCATCACGTTTTTATGTTCAATTTTAAAAAAGTCAGGTTCAGTTTTCATTAGTGTAAATGCATGTTAAACTGTTGTCTTTTAATGCGATATGTTGACAAACAAAGAGATTTAAGCTTCAAATACCATGGAACACCCATGTTTTATTCATACCCTTATCGTGTTATTTTGGGAATGGGTGTTTCACTTGAATAAAATTTTAATTACTGAAAAATACTAAAAAAAAAGCCAGTAACAAATAATTAGTACATTTTTTTGACAAAGATATTTTTATTTTTTAATTATTATCTTAAGTTATAATCTCATATTTTTTTGGAATATAGCAAATTACCATATTTTCTGGAGAAATAATCAACTATATTTTAAGGTACTATTCTTGTATCTTAATTATTATTATTTTTGTAAAAAAAGATCTGATTATTTATGAAGAATATTGTTTTGGTGTTAATAATTGTGGTTTTGCTGCCAGCTTGTATTTCAAATAAAATTAAATATATTCAAGATAAGGATGAAACTTTTGAGCTTATTGATG
Organism: Bacteroidota bacterium; assembly: GCA_039714415.1. Classification (GTDB taxonomy): domain Bacteria; phylum Bacteroidota; class Bacteroidia; order Bacteroidales; family NBLH01; genus NBLH01. The sequence goes on along the minus strand of JBDLJL010000026.1, from coordinate 10,884 downwards.
AATATGCTAATAAACCTCAAGATTACAAATTACAGGAAAAAGATATTTTATATGTAAAAATTACTTCTTATAACAAAGAAGTAAATGAATATTTTAACCTTAATAACAGAAATACGGGCAGTAATGCACAAAATAGTAATTTTTATTTAGATGGTTTTACTGTTAATGATTCTGGTTATGTACAAATTCCGGTGCTTGGACATTTAAAAGTTTTGGGTTTAGATATGAGAGAAGTATCTGAACTTTTCCAGGAAAAAACAGATGAGCATTTAACTAATGCTATTGTAAATGTTAAGCTGGTTAGCTTTTTTTTAAGCTTTCTTGGAGAGGTAAATACTCAGGGACAGATTACGGTCTTACAAGATAATATTAATATTTTGGATGCTGTTGCTTTGGCAGGCGGAATAAGCGATTATGGAAATAAAAGAAATGTGTTGGTAGTTCGAAAAACTCAAAATGGCACAAAAACTTTTCATGTGGATTTAACCAAAAGGAATCTGCTTACATCTGATAAATTTTATTTGTTACCTAATGATATGGTTATTGTTGAACCATTGCGAAATAAAACGTTTAGAATGGGTATCTCGGACTATACAATGATCTTGTCCACTTTAACTTCAACAATTACTATGATATTATTAATCATGAACTTAAAATTGTAAATAAATATGAGCGAAGAAATATCTGGTAACAATGCCTCATCTTCTTTTAATTTTAAAAACTATTTGTTAAAACTGATAGCCTATTGGTACCTTTTCGTTTTATCAATAGTTATAACCTTTGTTGTTAACTATATAAACAACCGGTACTCAATATATACTTATGCAACTAATGCAACCATTATATTACAAGATGAGTTACAGAGCACCCAGAGGGTTGTAGGTGGACTTCAATTATTTGATAACAGAAAAAATGTGGAAAATGAGATTGGGGTTTTAAAGTCATACTCTTTAAGTGAAACGGCACTCCAAGAACTAAATTTTGATATTTCTTATTTTAAATATGAAAACTTTAGAAGCGATATTGATTTATATCAATCAACACCTTTTATTGTATTGCCTGATACAAATAAAGAATTTGTTAATGGATTAACTGTCAGAATTACTTTTTTGACAGAAAATAGGATTAAATTGGAAATTGAATCATTAAATATTAATAGGGAAATTAGTTTTAATGAACATTTTTCTTCAGATCAATTGAATTTTAAAATTATCAGAAATGATAAATACTCGTTTGATTATAAAAACCTAATTGGCAATCAATATTACTTTTACAAAAATAATATGAATAGCCTGATTAATTCCTACTCAAACAGGCTTAATGTGGACCTACGTAGTCCAAATAGTTCAATATTATGGCTATGGATTAACGGTACAGTTCCCCAAAGAATAATTGATTATACAAACAAAATAATTGAAGTATATTTACGAAAACGCTTGGATGAGAAGAACAGAATTGTTATAAATACTATCAAGTTTATTGATTCACAATTGGCTAATGTAGTTGATTCTATTTCTGAAGCTGAAGATAGTCTGCAATTGTTTAAACAAAGCAACCAAATTCTTGATATTGGCAAAGAAGGCGAAATGCTTTTTGAGGAATTTGCTGAGCTGCAAAAAGAAAGAAAACTATTAATTCTAAAGCGCAACTTTTATCAATATATTCAGAAGGATTTGAATGATAATGGAGATTTAGTGAGTGTTATTTCGCCTGTGTTTATGGGATTCAATGACCCTGTTCTTGTTACCTATTTAAATGAATTTCAAAAGTTAAAATCGGAAGAAGATATATTAAAATATGATATTAAGGGTGATGTCCCCAATTATGATATTTTAAATATGAAACTAAAAAAACTTAAAACTGATCTAAAAGTTCATGTCAATAACAGTATTCAGGCTGCCGAATATAATATTGGGGGAATAAATAAGAAATTAGGGATTATTAATTCAAAACTCAGGAATATTCCATTGGTAGAAAGACAAATGCAAAATATACAAAGGCGTTATAAATTAAATGATAATATTTACACATTTTTACTTGAAAGGAGGACAGAAGCAGGAATTACCCAGGCATCAAATAGTCCTGGAGCTAAAAGCCTTGATATTGCCCGGATAGAAAATGTGATTCTAAAGGCACCCAAACCTGGCCAAAATAGAACCAAGTATATTTTTATAGCTCTTTTGATACCGGTACTTATTATTGTCCTGCTTGACTTTTTTAATAATAAAATTATTGATAAAAGTGATATCGAAAAGGTGACTCAAATTCCAATTATGGGATCAATAAGCAGTAATATTTTTGATGAGAAAGTTCCTGTATTTGAAAGCCCTAAATCGCCAATTGCGGAATCTTTCAGGCTTTTGAAAACAAATATGCAATATTTTTTGGCCAATTCAGATAGAGCTGTAGTTATGATAAGTTCTGTTTTAAGTGGCGAAGGAAAATCGTTTACATCTGCTAATCTTTCGGCATTGTTGGCAAAAGGGAATAAGAAAACAATACTTATCGGATTAGATTTGAGAAAACCTACTGCCCATACCCGGTTTAATTTGAGCAATGAAATAGGTCTAAGTACCTATTTAATTAATTTTAATACACTTGATGAAGTGGTTTTTTCCACTTATAACGAAAATTTATTTGTAATTCCTTCAGGCCCTATACCTCCTAATCCGGCAGAGTTAATTGAATCTCCAAAAATGGAAGAGCTTTTAGAAAAGCTAAAAGAACGATTTGAGTTTGTTGTGCTGGATACTCCACCAATTGCATATGTTGCAGATTCAATGCTTTTAACAAAGTATAGTGATATTAATCTGTTTGTGTTAAGGCAAAATTATTCGCCCAAAAATGTTATAAAAGTGATTGACGAGATATATACATCTGGTAAAATGAAAAATATGGGCATTGTTATTAATGATGTTAATCAATCTACAAATTATGGTTTAAAAAGGGGCTACGGCTTTAGCTATGGCTATAGTTTTGGTTATGGCTACAATGATGGACAGGGATACTTTGATACCAAAGGACGAAAAAAAAGGAGTGTTTTTTATCGGTTTGGAAGTTGGTTTTATAGCAGACTGAAAAAAGTATTTAGTTAACAAAAAATATACCTGTCAAAGAACATTTATCAAAATGAACCTGCTTTATTCATAAAAAAGTGACAAAATACTAAATTGATTATGTGCACAATGAATACGTGTTAAAAAACCTTGATTTTTATCATTTTTTTCAAGTGCATTTATTTTGATGCAGCTGCTTCGTTGCCAAACCCTTAAAATATTTAATATATGTTGGCGGGTTTAGATGCCTTGCATCTACTCAAACTAAACGCATGAGTTTTGCGGGTTAAATTGCCATGATTTTGGATTAATGTACCTTAAAATAAAATAATCAAAATTATTTCTATTGATAATACTCAATTCTTTGTCTTTGAATTGGGGGGTACTGCATTTGCGGTTACTTTATAATTATTAATAATTTCTATTTTATTGTGTTTATTTCAATAAGTAGTTTTTTTTAAACTTTCCTTTTGTGTTACTTATGAATTGTAATTATTATACATAGTTATGTTATAAATCATAAATTAAATGGCCGTAAAGTTAATAAATAATAAAATATTTATTATATTTGTTGTTGTATTGTAAGTTTTGCTAATTTGATACTTTCTGATAGAAATTTATAAAATAACTAAAATTTAACTAAAATTTAACTAAAATGAAATTTGATCCGGCAAAAGCTATTCAGCGTTTAGAGCAATTTGGTGAGTTTGGAGGTGTTAACCCTTCAATAACTGATTCATCCACTTTTACCTTTTTAGGGACAGAAACTATGGAAGGAACTTTTCATGGTGAAACAGAAGGCTGTTTTTTATATTCTCGCCATTGGAACCCAACAAATAAATACCTTTCAGATGCTTTAGCTGCAATGGAAGGAACTGAGTCTGCATGGGTGACAGCATCCGGTATGGCAGCTATTACTAATGCCATCCTTCAATTATGTAATTCCGGCGACCACCTGGTTTCCAGCGTAACAACTTATGGTGGAACTTTTGCTTTTCTAAAGAACTACCTACCTAAATTTAATATCAGTGTCACTTTTGTTGATCCTACTGATTTAAAGGCAATTGAAGATGCGGTTCAGCCTAATACTAAAGTTATTTATACGGAAACCATGACAAATCCGTTGTTGCAGATTTCTGATATTCCTGCTATGGCAGATATTGCTAACAAGCATGGAATAAAACTAATGGTTGACAACACTTTTACACCAATGATAGTGGCACCGCATAAACTAGGTGCACATATTGTTGTGTATAGTATGACTAAATTTATTAATGGGAAGAATGACGCTGTAGCCGGGGCAATTTGTGCTTCCCAGGAATTTATTGACTCATTGATTGATGTAAATAATGGGACATCTATGCTTTTAGGCCCGGTGCTTGACCCAATGCGTTCGTCAAGTATCCTTAAGAATCTGAATACCTTACACATAAGGATGAAGCAACATAGCTATAATGCCATGTATCTGGCTGAAAAATTTACTGGAATAGGTTTAAAAGTGTCTTATCCCGGATTAAAATCACATAAAGGACATGATTTGATTACCCGTTTAATGAACCCCAAATTTGGATATGGAGGATTAATTGCAATTGATTTGGAAACCAGTAAAAAGGCAAATCAATTAATGGAATTGATGCAAGACAAAGGCGTTGGGTACCTTGCAGTTAGTCTTGGTTATTTTAAAACATTATTTAGTAATTCAGGGAAAAGTACTTCTTCTGAAGTGCCTGAAGATGTTCAAAAGGATATGGGATTGTCTGAAGGTTTAGTCCGTTTTTCTGTTGGTCTGGATAATGATATAGAAGATACATTCCAAACAATAGAAACTTGTTTGAAAGAATTAAAGTTTATATAAAATTGGCTTTAATTTATGTGTATGCAACCAACGGGTTAACCCGTTGGTTTTTTTAGTATTTGGATGTAAATTTTTAGAATTCTGACTTGAAATGGAATTGTAATTTTGGATAATTTTGTTGTGCCATTTGTAATGAATAGGATGATTCTGCAAGGTAAACATTCCTGCCATGTTTATCGGTAGCAACAGCCCGGTATTTTTTCTTTTTAAAATCAGCTAACTCATTTTCATCCCCTGTAAGCCAGCAGGCTTTATAAAAATCACCTGACTCAAATCTGGAAGTTGCACCATACTCATGTTTTAAACGGTATTCAATAACTTCAAACTGGAGGGCTCCGACAGTGCCAATAATTTTTCGTCCATTGAATGAACGTGTAAATAACTGTGCAACACCTTCATCCATTAATTGGTCAATACCTTTGGCCAATTGTTTCGATTTCATTGGGTCAGCGTTTTCAATATATTTGAAAATTTCCGGTGAAAAGCTGGGCATCCCTTTAAATTGCAATTGTTCACCTTCTGTGATTGTATCGCCAATTTTAAAATTACCGGTGTCGTGTATACCTACAATATCACCAGGGTATGCCTCCTCAATTACTGATTTTTTTTGCGCCATAAATGCTGTAGGGCTCGAGAATTTAAACTTTTTTCCTAGTCGCGTATGCAAATAGTTTGTATTCCTTTTAAACACGCCTGAACAAATTTTTACAAAAGCTAACCGGTCACGGTGTTTGGGGTCCATGTTTGCATGAATCTTAAATACAAAACCACTGAAATTTTCTTCGTAAGGACTTACTTCACGCTGTTCTGTTTGCCTTGATAATGGTGAAGGTGCTATATCAAGAAAGCAATCCAGTAATTCTTGCACACCAAAATTATTTAACGCACTACCGAAGAAAACCGGTACGATTTTACTATTTATGTACTTATCCCTGTCAAATTCAGGATATACCGTTTCAACTAACTCTAATTCTTCTCTTAATATTTCTGTTGAATCACCTATATATTGTTCTAATTCGTTACTGTTAACATTAATTTCTTTTGGTTCTTCCCGTATTTGTTTGTCGGTACTACTATATAAAAATAGTTTTTTTTCATATAAATTATATACACCTTTAAAATTATAGCCCATTCCAATTGGCCAGGACAAGGGGCGGACTTTTAAATGTAATTTCTGTTCAATTTCATCTAAAAGTTCAAAAGCATCTTTCCCTTCACGATCTAATTTGTTGATGAATACCATAATAGGTGTTTTTCTCATACGGCAAACTTCAACCAGTTTTTCTGTTTGTGGTTCAACTCCTTTGGCAACATCAATAACTACTACTACACTGTCAGCAGCAGAAAGAGTACGGTAGGTGTCTTCAGCAAAATCCTTGTGGCCTGGGGTATCCAGAATGTTGATTTTGACTCCTTTATAATCAAAGCCCATAACAGATGTGGCTACTGAAATCCCCCTTTGCCGCTCAATTTCCATAAAATCGGAAGTAGCAGTCTTTTTTATTTTGTTTGATTTTACTGCCCCTGCTATATGAATAGCACCTCCAAAAAGCAATAATTTTTCAGTTAAAGTAGTTTTTCCTGCATCCGGATGGCTCACAATAGCAAAAGTCCTTCTCCTTTCTATTTCCGATTTAATTGACATAATCCTAAAATTTTAGGGCGCAAAAGTACGGAAATTAATTGGATTTGTAAAGGAGGGTATTTAAAATGAAACCTTATCTTTTTGTTAATACTTTTTAGAGGTTTTTAACTTGCGAAGTCTTCCGGGCTGAGTAAGTTTTTTGTAAACCAAAACCTTCGCTTAAAGAAAAAGTTTCTATTTTTAAAAACGGAATAGTGAATGTTTTGTAAAAAACACTTATGCATAAGTGAATTTGGATACTATATTGCTTTTGTAAAAGTGATAAATTGTTATAATATCACTAATCAGTTTATGATTATATCATAGAAACTACGAGGGATACTCTGCTTAAATATCTGTACCTTTTGGATAAAGCAGGCATAATAAAATGGTTGGGGAGCGATACTGCGGCTATTAACTATCTGATTAAACCTGATAAATTATCTTTTAAACTTCTTTAAATTTAAATTTCTGTTGTTCAAGTATAGCCTTTGTAGAAAGTAGACCACAAGCAGCATCAATATCTAAACCACGTGAAGCTCTTAAGGTTGTTACAATACCCTTCGCTTTTAATTGTTTTTGAAATTCAAATATAGTTTCATCATCAGATCCGGTAAGCTCAATGCCGGGAACAGGATGAAAACGGATTAAATTGATACGGCATTTAATTCCATTTAGAATTTTTACAAGCTCTTTTACATGTCGTTCAGAATCGTTTACACCTTTAAACATGATGTATTCAAAAGAAACCTTGCGGTTACGGCCAAAATCCCAATTTCTAATCAGTTGTAATATTTTACCTAATGGCTGGTTTTTTTCAATGGGCATTAATTTTAATCGTTCATCAGCAAAAGGGTTGTGAAGACTTATAGCCAGGTGACATTCACTTTTCTCAAGAAATTCTTTTAAACCTTTAATTATTCCAATTGACGAAACTGTTATCCTTTTAGGGCTCATTTCAAAGCCATAATCTGAAGTAAGGATTTCCAATGCATTTAAAACGGAGTTTAAATTGTCAAGTGGTTCCCCCATTCCCATAAAAACAATATTGCTTACTTGGTCACTTTCAGGGATACTTCTAAGTTGGTTTAAAATTTCACCAGATGATAAATGATTTTGAAATCCTTGTTTTCCGGTCATACAAAATGTACAGGCCATTTTGCATCCAACCTGTGATGATACACAGAGGGTACTTCTTTTTTCTTCCGGAATAAAAGCCGTTTCAATAAATCTATTGTTTTGTGTTTCAAACAGGTACTTTATAGTACCGTCTGATGATGTTTTAACACTCTTGGGTTCCGTTGTACCAACAGTATAAAGTTCATCAAGTTTTTTTCTTGCGTTTTTTGAAAGGTTGGTCATTTCATCAATAGATGAAACCTGTTTTTTATATAGCCATAATGCAATTTGCTTGGCGGTGTAGGCCGGTAAATTTAATAATTCAGTAATCGTTTTAAGTTCAGTAAGCGTTTTTCCAAATAATATATCTTTTTCGGAATTCTGTTCCATAATGTTTCAATAATTTTTTCAAAAGTAGTAAATATTGCGGAGTTATTTATTTTCCAGAGATTAAAGCAAAACAATAAAGTTGTATATATTATAATTTTATACCTCAAAAACCTGTTATTTTAGTACTTATTTTTCCGCAGTATTTTAGCTATAGTAAAGTACAGTAGGGCATTATGACAATCATCAGCCCTGCACGTTATCGTACACCCATGTACGAAATCGCACATTTTAATGTCTGATAAAGCATCAAATTAGTAGTTATTTGTTTGATATTTAGTGTGTTATTTATGTTGGCACTTAAGTTGCAATTTGTTAGTAAGTTATCTGTTATCCTAAATTTTGAAATTTGATCAGACCTATATAACTTAGCATTCTGCATTATCCAGAGTTTTACACAGTTTAAATTATGGCTTAATAATATAGCAATAGGAATTCTAACAACACCATGATTGATTTATGCTAAAGAACTATATAATTTTAACACTCAGGAAGATATTTCGTTACAGGACTTATTCTCTAATAAATATCCTTGGTTTATCAATTGGTTTAGCATCTTTTATTATTATTATGCTTTATGTGTATGATGAGTATAGTTATGATAGTTATCATGAAAATTCTGATCGTACATTTAGGGTTACCAGTGTGATGGATTTCAATGGTGTAGGTGAAGAATCATCCAGCCAACCATTTCCAATGGCTGCTGCCTTGTATAAAGAGTATCCGGAGTATATTGAAAATTATGTGCGATTTTTTAATCTCCAGAAATCTGTATTTACGGTGGCTTTTGAGGAAAAAATTTTTAATGAAAAACGATTTTTTTATGCGGACACATCTGTTTTTAATGTGTTTGATTATCGGCTGATTAAAGGTGATAAGAGCACGGTTCTAATAAAGCCGTTTACAATGGTTATTACTAAATCAATTGCAGCAAAATATTTTGGAGACGAAGATCCAATTGGGAGAATATTAAAAGTTGAGAATAGTTTGGAATTCGAAATAACGGGAATAATAGAAGATGTACCACAGCAATCTCATTTTAAATTTGACTTTTTAGCTTCATTTAATTCATTAAACCATCTACTCCGTAATGAAAAAATTTTACATGGATGGGTTTGGAATCCATGTTGGACTTACCTTTTATTGAAAGATGAACAACAAGCAGAAAAGTTGGCTGCTCAGTTTCCTGAATTCATGGAAAAGTATTTGAAAATAGGTAAAAAAGATTCGTATAGTCTTTATTTGCAGTCATTAACAGACATTCACTTAAGATCACACCTTGATTATGAAATTGAAAAAAATGATAAAGAAGAATATGTTCAAATACTATTGGTTATTGCTATTTTGATACTAGTTATCGCTTCAATTAATTTTATTAACCTTGCTACAGCAGGTGCTGCAAACAGGTCTAAAGAAATAGGGATTAAAAAAATTGTTGGTGCCACAAAAACACAGCTAATTATTCAGTTTTTGGTGGAATCTTTAGTCATTACATTTATTAGCTTGCTTATTGCTATTTCGTTGGTTGAATTATTTTTACCTGCATTTGGAGCAGTTTCTGGTAAAGTGGTTACAGAAGATTTTCGTTTTCGAGTTGAAACAATATCTGGTTTAATTGGTTTAGGGGTTATTACGGCGATTATTTCAGGAATATATCCGGCCTTGTTTATGTCAAGCTTAAAACCCATCCGTTTACTTCAAGGTATAATACGGCAGGGTACACGATCTGCAAAATTTAGAAAAGCTCTGGTATTGGTTCAGTTTTCTATATCGATTATGCTTATTATTGGTACGATAGGGATCTTTAAACAATTAAAATATTTACACAATGCTGATCTTGGTTTTAAAAATAAGCAAATCATTGTTCTTAGCTCGGAATATGGTAACCTTGCCTGGAAATTTGAAAAATTCAAAAATGTACTCCTTGAAAATAATATTATTCAGAATGTTACAGGAATGGATTACATTATTGGGCAAAGTCATAACACACATGATTTTATCCCGGAAGGTTATCCTAAAGATGAATATCAGTTTTATCCATCTTTGTATGTTAGAGATGGTTTTGTAAAAACATTTGATATCGATATTATTGCTGGCAGGGACTTTTTAGAAAAAGAAGTAGCGGCTGGAAAAGAAGTACTTGTAAATGAAGAAATGGTTAAATATCTAAACTATGAAAATAATGACAGCATTTTAGGAAAAACTTTTAAAACTTCACAGGGGATTGCAAAGGTTGTTGGAGTAATTAGTAATATTAATGTAACATCTTTACATACTAAGGTTGAACCATTTATTATTAATATGTACACATTTAAAGATGCCAGAATTAATCAAACCAAGTTTATTGCTATCCAGGTAGAAGAGGAATATGTTGAAGAAAGTCTTAAATTTATTGAAAACCTTTGGAACAAATATGAACCGGACAGACCGTTTGAATATATATTCTTAAAAGACGAATTGGATCAACATTATAAAAGTGAGGGGGTATTGGCAGATTTAGCCGGAATATTTACCATCTTGTCAATTCTTATTGCATCCTTGGGTATTTGGGCATTAACAGCATATATTACTGAATTCAGGACAAGGGAAATTGGAATAAGGAAAGCATTGGGGGCTTCGGTATATAATATTTTAAAACTTATTAATATTGAGTTTATTTTTATTCTGATTGTTTCAAATATTATTGCCTGGCCAATAGCTTATTATGCTCTAAATATTTGGATTGATGGTTTTGCTTATCGAACAGAATTAAGTATTTGGATATTTATAGGAGCTTTTGTTATATCTTTTATAAATGCTGTTCTGACTATTAGCCATAAATCAGTTAGTGCTGCAACTAAAAA
>JBDLJL010000025.1:0-42897 GCA_039714415.1 Bacteroidota bacterium | reverse complement strand
AGTATTGGTTTTATTTTAACATTCATTAGTGGAAGCAGGTCGTATTGCAGAATGCTATGTCCTTTTATAACTATTTCAGGACTTTTTTCCAGGTTTTCGTTATTTAAGATTACACCCTCAAAATATGACAAATGCACCCAATGCAATTTATGCAACAATGCATGTCCAATGCTAATTGATGTAAAAGAAAATGTTAGACAAAAAAAGAAAATTTCACATAAACTTTGTATTGTTTGCGAAAGGTGTGTAAGTGCCTGTCCTCAAGATGTATTAAAACTAACTAATAAAAAAATAAAATAAATGATATCGAGCCCAAAATTATATTTACCAATAGTATTATTGTTTTTATTTCTGTTTTCCCAAAAATTGGTGAGCCAGGAGAAAAACACTTTTTTGATAAAACCCTCAGGTAATTATTCCATTGGAACAACAGAGTTGTTTTTAACCGACTCTAGCAGAAAGGAAAAGTTAAAAACATTCAATAAGAGTTATAGGAGGCTATATGTAAAAGTTTGGTATCCCTCAACTGAAAGCCAGGAAAGGAACTGCAGTAAATACCTCTCTTCTTATTCATCGAAAATAATTTATCAGATTTTCAAATCAAAAAATATTTCAATTAAGGATATTGATGAATTAAAAAATAATTATACTTATTCATGCCCCAATTTAGATATCTCAAAAGATGAAAAAAAATTCCCGGTTTTACTCTTCAATCCTGGTTTTTATTTTGGTATGGCTGATATATATACCTGTTATATGGAAGAACTTGCCAGCAATGGGTATATTGTTTTTTCCATTATTCACCCCTATCAGCAACCATTAGTAATTTTTTCTGATGGTAAAAAAGCTAAGTTGAAGAAAAAGAAAGCCCAACTCGCTTTTTTAGAATGGACGCTTAAACAAAAAATAAAATTTGAAGATATTACTTCCAAAGATATGGCTGAAAAACATACAAGAACTAATCTTAAACAACTCAAGCGATTTAATAAAGTTGTCGATTTATGGGTTGTTGATAGTAAATTTGTAATAGATTACCTATATTCTGCAAATTTGGATACATCTAGCTTTTTTTATTCAAAATTAAATATTGATAAGATTGGAATATTGGGGCAATCTCTTGGTGGAGCTGTTGCAGGGCAGGTTTGTTTTAATGATAATAGAATAAAAGCCGGAATTAACTTAGATAATTTTCAATTTGGGGATATTGTGGATAATGATATGAAAACCCCGTTTATGTTAATTGAAAGTGAATACAAAAAAACATGGAATATTGGAAATGAATACATATTTTCGCATGTCAAATCTGATTTTTATTCTTTATTGCTGTTAAATACAACACACTTTATAACTAGTGATGCTCCTCTGATGCCTATACTTACAAAAGAGCAGCAACAATCATTTTTTGGAGCTGTAGATGGAAGAAAAATTGTAAGTCTTATTAATAAATATATTTTGGATTTTTTTAATTTTTATTTAAAAAATATTTCATCAAACTTATTAACAAAAGAGGTTTCAAATTCTGACATTATTTATAAAGTAAGAAATTAAAAAGAAAGTAAATATGTTTATCCCAGAAATTGAAAAAAAATCTAAAGAAGAAATTAAAAAGTTTCAGGAAAAGAAACTAACTGAGCTATTAGAATACTTAAACAGTAATTCTAAGTTTTATCAGGATTTGTTTAAAGAGCATAAAATCGACATAAAAAAAATAAAAACACTAGAAGATTTAACCAATATTCCTGTTACTACAAAAAACGATCTTCAAAAAAGGAATAAAGATTTCATGTGCGTAGATAATGAAAAAGTGATAGATTACCTATCTACTTCAGGAACCCTTGGAGAACCAGTTATCTTTGCTATGACAGATAGTGATTTGGACAGGCTGGCGTACAATGAATATATTTCTTTTTTATGTGCTGACGCCCAAATAAGTGATATTTTCCAGCTAATGGTAACAATGGATAAACGTTTTATGGCAGGAATGGCATATTACTCAGGCATCAGAAAATTAGGTGCAGGTATTGTAAGGGTTGGCCCGGGCAATCCTGAATTACAATTCGATACTATAAAAAGGATATCACCCACCGCCATTATTACAGTACCATCTTTTATAATAAAACTTATAGAATACGCTGAAAAATCAAATTTTGATTTAAATAAAACTACTATTAAAAAAGCTGTTTGTATTGGTGAACCTATTAGAAAAAATAATTTTGAACTCAATACTTTAGGTAGAAAAATTAAAGATAAATGGGATATTGAGCTATACTCTACCTATGCTTCTACTGAAATGGGCACCGCTTTTACTGAATGTAGCGAAGGGAAAGGCGGACATCATCACCCGGAAATAATAATTGTTGAATTTTTAGATGATAACAACCAACCTGTAAAAGAAGGGGAACCTGGAGAAGTTACAATTACCAATATAGGGGTAGAAGGTATGCCCTTGCTTCGTTTTAAAACAGGTGATATTTGCTATTTCCATACAGACCCTTGTAAATGTGGCAGAAACACCATGCGGTTAGGTCCTGTGATTGGAAGAAAACAACAAATGATAAAATACAAAGGTACAACGCTTTACCCACCTGCTTTATACGATATCTTGAACGATATACAAGATATAAAAAATTATATTATAGAAGTATCCACCAATGAATTAGGAACTGATGAGGTTGTAATAAAAATAGGTAGTAATATCAAAAATAATAAGTTTGAGAAAGTTATTAAAGATTATTTTAGGGCCAAAATAAGGGTTGCACCTACCCTTCAATTTATGAAACCTGCTGAAATTTCCAGCTTACAGTTTACTGAAATGAGTAGAAAACCCACGACCTTTATTGATAATAGAATTAAATAATAATTACCATGGATTTGCTTTTGGAATTTGATAAAATCAGGCCTTTTAATGACAGTGAAGTCCCTGACGCAATAAATAAAATTATTAATGAAGAACAATTTAAGGATATACTTTCATTTCTTTACAGAAACAAAAATATAGATGAAGTAATTCAGATGTTTAAAAAAATCAAAACGGTATCTGAATTTCAATCTTTTTTTTCACATTATGCTGTAAGAGAAATTATAAGACAAACATCTGATGGTTTAAGTTCTTCAGGCATAAATAAGCTAAATAACCGTAAACCATATTTATTTATTGCTAATCATAGAGATATCGTTTTAGATTCAGCAATAATGCAAACACTACTCGTAGAAAACAAGCATAAAACTTCACAAATAACATTTGGGAGCAACTTAATGTCGGGCGACCTGGTTGTTAATATAGGTAAATTAAATAAAATGTTTACTTTCTACAGGGGCGGTACAAAAATACAGATGTACAAAAATGCTTTATTACATTCTGGATATATACGACATGTGCTTACAAGTATAAAGGAGTCAATCTGGATAGCACAAAGGGATGGCAGGACAAAAGACGGTAATGATAAAACACAGATAGCATTGATAAAAATGCTTACAATAGGGCGAAAAGACTTTATCCCAGCCTTAAAGGAGTTGAATATAGTCCCGGTTACCATTTCATATGAATACGAACCTTGCGATGCTAAAAAAGTTCAGGAATTATACATCTCAAGAAGTGGTACGTACAAGAAACAGCCTGGTGAAGATTTAAATAGTATTTTAAAAGGGATTAAAGGTTATAAAGGCAATATACACATGACTTTTGGCACACCAATAAATTCTTTCTTAGATGAAATTTCAGAAAAAAATATTGCTATTAATGAATTAACAGAAAGGATAATAAATAAAATTGATAATCAAACATATGAAAATTACACTTTATGGCCGGGGAACTATATTGCCTATGATATTTTCAGAAAAACTAATAAATATTCCAATAACAAATATAACCAGGAACAAAAAAATAAATTCTTAGATTATGTAAACACGAAAACCTCACCATTACAAGGAGATAAAGAAGTACTAAAAGACATGTTTATCCATATGTACGCAATGCCTGTAATAAATAAAACAAATATTATAAAAAAAAATAAATGAAAAAAATACTAGTAATATATTACTCTCAAACAGGGCAGCTAAAAAATATTGCAGACTCTGTATTAAGCCCAATATTAAAAGACGAAGACTTTCAGGTTGATTATCAGCAAATAAAACCTGTTAACGATTACCAGTTCCCCTGGACTGATGACGGATTCTATGATGCTATGCCGGAAAGCGTAAAAGGTATCCCTTGCCCAATAGAAGATATTAGCATTGATAATAATTCAAATTACGATTTAGTAATTTTGGCTTATCAAGTTTGGTTTTTATCACCATCAATTCCATTTTGGAGTTTTCTGCAGAATAAAAAAAATCAAGATTTTTTAAAAAATAAAAATGTAATTACCATATTAGGTGTCCGAAATATGTGGGTAAATGCCCATAAAAGGATTCAGCAACAATTTAAGGAACTAAACATAAACCACATAGGCAATATTGTTCTTGCTGATAAAAATTCTAATTTAGTTGGAGTTTTGTTAGTAATAAAATATTTACTTACCGGTAATGACAAACCATACAAATTGTTACCAAAATATGGAGTTAGGGAAACCGACATAAAAAAGGCAGAAATATTTGGGGATTTTATTAAAACAGCGTTAATCAACAATGATTTTAGCCAACTACAAACAAAAATTGCAGAAAATAACGGGGTGTTTTTAAAATTTTCACTTAGAACAACAGAACTTGCCGCTGGAAAAATATTTTTAAAATGGGCAAACTTTGTATTAAAAAAAGGTGAAGCCAAAGATCCAAATCGTAGATATAGGACAAAACTGTTTAAAACATATTTAATGATACTTATATTTGTTATTTCACCAATTTCTTCAACAATATTCAGGATTATAAATATATTATTTTATCCTTTTGTTAAAAAATCCTTATATAAAACTGCATTAATGAAATAAGATAGATACTTTTGCCCGTCAAAAATATAATATCTTCTACAAAAATTTCACATAAAAATGAATAAAGCTTACATAACAAATTTAAGTAGATTTTTACCAAACAATGCTGTTTCAAACGATGAGATGGAAGATTATTTGGGATACATTAATGGACTTAAATCAAGATCAAAACCACTTATTTTACGAAATAACGGGATTAAATCGAGATATTATGCAATTGATAAAAAAGGAAATTACACCCATACCAACGCCCAATTAGTTCACGAAGCCATAAAGAAGGTTGAAAAACAGGGCTTTAACCTTAATGATTTAGAAGTACTTGCAGTAGGTACAACATCGCCGGACCAACTTTTGCCGGCGCACGCCTCTATGGTACAAGGTTTACTAAAAAACAGACCAATGGAGGTTATTTCACCAGAAGGGTCTTGCAACTCCGGTATGCTAGGCTTGAAATATGCTTTTATGTCTATAATAAGTGGCAACAGCAAAAATGCAATCGCAGGTGGTTCGGAACTTTTCTCTTCCTGGTTACAAGCAAAAAACTTTAAAGAAGAAGCCGAAATTGCAAAAATAGAGATGATTAATGATAAGCCTTATATTCAGTTTGAACGAGAATTTTTGCGTTGGATGCTTTCAGATGGAGCTGCTGTAGCTTTACTTAAAGATAAGCCTAACGAGAAAGGTTTATCCCTAAAGGTGGAATTTGTTGATATTGCATCTTATTCCCACGAATTACCACCCTGTATGTATTCCGGCGGAGAACTTAATGATGAAGGACAAATTACGCCATGGCGTACATTCTCAAATAAAGAACTGATGGATAAATCAATATTTGGCATCAGACAAGACACACGATTATTAGGAGGGAATATTGTTGAAACAGGTGCCCTTGGCATAAAAAGAGTTAGTGAGAAATATAATTTTAGTACCAATGAAATAGATTATTTCTTACCGCATATGTCATCGGAATTTTTCCGACAAAAGATAGAAGACCAGGCAGCTAAAGTTGGTTGCCCATTACCACAAAACAAATGGTTTACAAACCTCACCAAGTTTGGTAATGTAGGGGCAGCATCTGCATACCTGATGATGGAAGAATTATTTAACTCCGATAAACTTAAAGTGGGCGATAAAATTCTTGTTATGAGCCCTGAAAGTGCACGGTTTTCTTATGCTTATGTTTTAATGACAGTTGTTTAGGTATGTGATGGAATAAATTGACAGTTTTAAACGCAGGTATTTTATTTTTTAGCAATTTGAAAAAACTATATAATAGCGAGCTATTTGAAGCGTTTTTCAAAGAAGATAAAAAGCAAAAGAGCAAGTTGGAAGCGTCAAGTTATTTCGGAACAATTCCTTAGTTTAGATATGGAATCATAAAAATTTGTTCAATTTTACATTAACTTTATATAATAATGCTTTTGGTAAAGAATATTTACATTTTGTTCCTTTTCTTCTACGGGTTTAAATATATAGAAATAACAAATATTTCTGAAGGTTTGAACATTAATAGCTCTAAGCTTGTTGTTGTTCACAATTCAATTGATATCCATAAATATTATAGTGCTTTTTCAGGTGGCTCATTAGTAAAAATTAATGAAATGATAATATTCCTGGAAAAAGAAAAAGCATCTTCTGTTGTTAATGCATATAAAGGTGCACTACTGATGAAAAAAGCTTCACTTATTGACATTCCGGCAAAAAAACTTAAACTTTTCAAAGGTGGAAGGCTCCTTTTGGAATCAGAAATAAAAAACAATCCACAAAATATTGAATATCGATTTCTGCGATTATCTATCCAGGAACATGCCCCAAAATTCTTAAAATATAATAAAACCATCTTATATGATAAGAATTTAGTGGTTAAGGGATATAAAAAGATTAATAAAGTTTTGCAAAAAATTATAAAGGAATATTCTAAAAGCTCTGGTATACTGAAAGAATATGAACTAATTTCATAGATTATAAACATATCTGATATATGGATATTAAAGAATTACCACAAGATAAAAGTGCTATAGAGAATTATTTTCATGACGTTTGCTATGTTAAAAATAGCAAAGGAAAATATCAAACAGAATTAAGTATTGGATGGGATGTGAAGAAATCTGCTTTAGATAATGCCTGGGAGGAAATAGAAGAACTTGTTAAGGATGCAAAAAAAGCTGTTGAAGAAGGTAAAAAAAGCCCAATATTTTACTTTATGCACCTAAAAATAATGGATATCGCCATTTTATCCGGCTATACCGGATTTTGGAAGTTTTCTATAAAAAGACATTTAAAACCCGGTGTGTTTAAAAAGCTAAGCAATAAAAAGCTTCAAATATATGCCGATGCCTTCAATATAACTGTTAATGAACTAAAAAGATTACAAGTATAATGAAAAATACTTTTAAACATTTGCAGTCTGCTCATTGTGAAAATGGAGTTACCGCTAGTTTGCTAAACCACTACGGGTATGATTATATAAATGAACCTTTGGCATTTGGAATAGGTTCGGGTCTTTTTTATGTTCATCTTCCATTTATTAAGTTTAACAATGGACCGGGAATTTCTTTCAGGACAATGCCTGGCACAATTTTTAAAAGGACATGCAAATCCTTAAATATAAAAATAAACAGGAAAAAATTTAGGGATAAGAAAAAGGCCCAGGAATTTCTTGATCTTAAAATTTCACAAAATATTCCTGTTGGTTGTCAGGTTGGGGTTTTTAATTTATCCTATTTCCCTGCTGAATACCGTTTTCATTTTAACGCGCACAACCTTATTGTTTATGGTAAAGAAAATGGCAGGTATTTAATAAGTGACCCGATTATGGACGATTTAACAAGCTTAACAACCGAAGAGCTTGAAAAAGTCAGGTTTGCAAAAGGGGTATTACCACCAAAAGGACACATTTATTATCTGGAAAATGTAAAAGAAAAAGATATAAATGTTCTACGAAAAGGTATTGTTAAAGGTATTAAAAGGAATGTTCGTGACATGATACATATTCCGGGGCCTGTAGCCGGGGTAAAGGGAATTGTTTACACTTCTAAACAAATACGAAAATGGAGAGATAAACTTGGAGAAAGAAAAGCAGGTTTATATTTAGGGCAGATTGTAAGGATGCAAGAGGAAATTGGAACAGGAGGTGGTGGGTTTAGATTTATTTATGCTGCTTTTATTGAACAAGCAAGTGAGTATTTAAAAGATGACAGCTTACTTAAAATTTCTGATGATTTTACAAAAGCAGGTGACCTTTGGCGAAATAGCGCTGTTCAAATGGCAGGGATTTACAAAAACAGAACAAACCAACAAAAAGATTTTGAGGCAGTTGCAGACATATTGCTTGAAATATCAGAAGTAGAAAAGTCTGCCTTTAAAAAACTATCAAAGCTAAAATACAATATTTAATGCCTCAAACCTGTATTCAAATACATAATTTAAATAAAAGATATAAAGCTTCAGATGAGGATAGCTTAAAAGATATTAGTTTTTCAATAAAAACAGGAGATAGGTTTGGAATATTAGGGCCAAATGGTGCAGGAAAAACTACATTAATATCTATTATATGTGGTGTGTTAACTTCAACAAAAGGATACGTTGATTACTATTCACAAAATAATACTATTGATTTAGATTCGTTTAAGAAAAAAACAGGGTTTGTACCACAAGAGCATGCTTTTTATCAAGAGCTTACACCAAAACAAAACCTGGAATATTTTGGGGCATTTTATAATCTTCCCCCAAAAGAGTTAAAAGCTAATATGATAGAAATTCTCGACAAATTAGGCCTTTCAAAAGTTGCCGATAAAAAAATCAATACATTTTCGGGCGGAATGAAAAGAAGGATAAATTTAGCTATTGGAATTATTCATAAACCTGACTTTCTTTTTTTAGATGAACCTACAGTTGGTGTTGATGTGCAAAGTAAAAATGCAATAATGAAATTTTTAATAGAATTAAATGAACAGGGCACAACAATAATATATACTTCACATCTCTTATCAGAAGTTGAAAGCTTTTGTAACAACATCGCATTAATAGACCATGGAAAACTTATTGCCCAGGATACACTTTCAAATTTGCTGAGTTCTTATCACGCAAATGATTTAGAATCGTTATTTATTAATTTAACAGGTGAGGCATATAGGGATAAATAATGTATAAATTCTGGGTTTCAATAAAAAAAGAATATTATCAGTTGATAAACGACAAGGTTGGCATTATTTTAATGTTCCTGTTACCCCTGTTGCTTGTGTTGATTATTACTATAGTGCAAGACAGTGCGTTTAAAATAGTTAATGAAAATAAAATATCAATACTTATAATTAACCAAGATAAAGGGGAACAGGGAAAAAAGCTTATCCATTTTATCGAAGGATCCGGTATGTTTGATTCTGAGCTTGATAATATTATTGATGAGGGAAATATTAAAAAAGAACTATTAAACAGGAATAAACTCACTGCCCTGTTAATCCCAGAAGATTTTTCATTAAAACTGAATAATAATGCCCAAAACATTAGCCAAATAATGATGACTGATTTGGGATTGATGGAAAACACGATACCCCAAAATAACTTATCAGAATCGCCACCCTTGAATTTTTACTATGACCCTATATTGCAAGAGAACTACTATTACTCATTAATGAATGTGATTTATTCGTTTTTGGATGCAATTGAGAACTCTTTAATGATAGAAAGTATATATTCAGAACTGGGTTTAGAACATAAACCCCAAAAATTAAAAGACATAGTTTTATCAAATAAAATAAAAATTAATAAAATCCCGGCAACAAACGAAAACTTTAGTGTAATTCCTAATTCAACACAACATAATGTTCCTGCATGGACTATTTTTGCTATGTTTTTTATGGTAATCTCATTGGGCGGAAATATTGTAAAAGAACGAATTAATGGAAGCTTTATAAGACTAAAGACGATGCCTACAAGTTTCTCTATAGTATTAATTAGCAAAATGCTTATTTATTTGATTGTGGCAATACTTCAGGTAGTGCTTATATTTTCAGTAGGGGTTTTTATTTTCCCTTTTATGAATTTGCCCCAGCTAGTATTGCCTTCTAATACTTTTTTATTCATAATAATAGTATTGATTAGTAGTATGGCAGCTGTTTCGTATGCATTAATGATTGGGTCAGTTGCTAAAACACAAGAACAAACAAATGGGTTTGGAGCTATTTCTGTTATCATTTTTGCAGCACTTGGTGGAATATGGGTGCCAATTTTTGTAATGCCTGACTATATGCAAACTCTAAGTAATTTATCCCCTTTACAATGGTGTTTGGAAGGTTTCTATATTTTATTCCTGAAAGGAGGGAATTGGTCTGAGTTAATCAAAATTATTTTACCTTTGACCGGATTTATTATCATCTGTCAATTAATAACTTACTATAAATTAAAAATTGAAAAAATTATTTAACTATAAAAATGGAAAACGAAGCGTTTAAGGATAAGCTAAAAAAACAAATTATTGAGTACCTGAATTTAATTGATTTCACACCCGAAATGATTAAAAACGATGAACCCCTTTTTGGAGATGGACTGGGACTGGACTCAATAGATTCTTTAGAATTAATAGTAATGATTGAAAGAGAATATGGTATAAAAATTAATAGTACTACCGAAGGAAGAAAAACATTGGTGAATGTTAATACAATGACCGATTTTATTATTAAAAACACAGCATAATAATGAAGATTTTTGTTACCGGAATTGGAACTGTTTCTCCAATAGGCTTAAATGTTAGCCAAAACCTGGAGAACCTCCGTAATGGGAGTTCCGGAATCGGTAAGGCTCAGTTCTTCCAATCAAAATACTCATCATTATATCAGTTTGGCGAGGTCAAGATAAGTGATAATATATTAAAAAAACAACTTAATCTTGAAAACAAAAAAGGTTTAACAAGAACTTGCTTATTCGCATTTAAAGCTTTTAAAGAGGCTATTGAAGATGCAAGCTTGTCGGCATCAGAAATATCTTCTTTCAATACGGCATTTATTTCGGCAAGTACAGTAGGTGGTATGTGTTTAACTGATCAGTTTTATATGGATGCAACCTTAAAGTCGGATACATCAGAATATTTATCCTCTTATGGAAGCAGTGCGCATACATTAAAAATAGTAGAGAGATATAATATCCGGGGTATAACAAACACAATCAATACCGCATGTTCATCATCTGCGAATTCTATAATGTTAGGTGCAAGGCTTATAAAATCCGGGCGGGCAAAACGTGTAATCGTTGGAGGTGTTGATAGCTTAGCAAAATATACTGTAAATGGGTTTAGTGCATTAAAAATACTTTCCGAACATCCATGTAAACCTTTTGATGAAAAACGTAAAGGATTGACTTTGGGTGAAGGTGCGGCTTATTTAGTACTGGAATCAGAAGAGCTTATAAATAATAAAAATGTTTATGCACAAATATCCGGATATGGTAACGCCAATGATGCTTTTCATGCCTCAACTATTTCTAAAGATGCAACAGGTGTCACTAATTCTATAAAGCAAGCTATAAAATCAGCAAATATTGACAGAAAGCATATTGACTATATCAATGCACATGGTACCGGAACAGGCAATAATGATTTTGTTGAATCACTCAGTTTTACAAAAATATTTGATAAAGTACCCTTGTTTAATTCCACCAAATCGTATACGGGCCATACCTTAGGTGCTGCCGGAGCTATTGAAGCCATTTATAGTATTTTGTCGATTAAAAATAAAGAACTATATCCCAGCTTAAACTTTAAAACCGCAATCCCAGAATTTAATTTATATCCTATTGAAAAGTATATCCGGAATATTGAAATAAACCATGCTTTATCAAATTCATATGGCTTTGGTGGTAATTGTACATCATTAATTTTTTCAAAAGCTTAGCATTATGTTTGTTAAAGATATGTCATGCATTTCACCGCAACGTACTATTGATAAGGATTTTTTTGAAAAAGAAGTGATATCTTATACGGGAAATAAGTATCTTTCAATTGAACCTGAATATACAGATTTAATCCCTTTTGGTTTGCTCAGAAGAATGGGAAGGGCTATACGAATAGGAATTGGGGCAGGAATGCCTTTACTAAAAAAGAACCCTGAAGTAGATGGGATAATTATTGGTACCGCAGATGCAGGTTTAGAGGATAGTATTAAGTTTTTAAACCAGATATTAAAATACGATGAAGGAAACCTTACACCTACAAATTTTATTCAAAGCACACCTAATTCTATAGCAGGGAATTTAGCTATTATGAGCCAAAATAATAAATATAACATAACACATGTCCATAAAGGTCAGGCTTTTGAAAACTCTTTATTGGATGCTATGCTTTTATTAGAGGAGGGTGATGTTGGTTCTGTTTTAGTAGGTAATATTGAAGGAATTTCAGATTATAATTACAACATCGATAATTTAGCAGGTTTATATAAAAAGGAAGAACTAAGTTCCGAAACATTGCTGCATTCCAATACTAAAGGAACAGTTTGTGGAGAAGGATCTGCAATGTTTATTGTAGGCTCAGAGCCTGGATCTTCTAAGGTAAGAATAAACGACATTGACCAAATTAGCTATCCTTCTCAATCAGATGTTGTTGAAAAAATCAAATACTTCTTAAATAGAAATAATTTATCCTTATCAGATATAGATGCGCTTGTGCTTGGATTAAATGGTGATTCCGAAACAGATGGCTTTTACCATCATGTTATTAAAGAATTATTTCCAAAAACCGGAATTTTTTCATTTAAAAATATTGTTGGTGAATATCCCACATCCTCGGCATTTGCAACATGGTTATCAGCTCAAATCCTAAATAAAAATAAAGCACCAAAAGCAACAATATATAAAAGCACCAAAGCTGAAATTAATAACATTCTAATATACAATCATTATCAAGGTATTCAACATGGTTTAATTTTGATGAGTAAATAAAAGTTCCTCAATTGTAACAGCTTCCAGCTTATTTTCCTTTAAAAATTTAAATATTTCCTCTGTAAGCCAACAAACATTTTCTGTCCTATCATGCAAAAGAATAATATCACCGCCTTTTAGCTTCTTTGTAATTTGTTTTAATATTAGTTCTTTTCTCCTATTTGTTGTGTCAAAAGATCTAATATTCCAACCTATAACTTTTAAATTAAGTTTTGATAAAGCTTTGGCTATAAATGGATTGGTTACACCGAAAGGGGGGCGAAAATAAAGATTTTCCCAGGATGTTATTTTTTTTATTTCTCGTTGTGTCTTAACAAGCTCTTGTTCAATCTTATCATGTGACTTTAATGGAAATGTATTACTATGATTAAATGAATGGTTTCCAATTATATGTCCTTCTTTAAATACTTTATCTGCTATTTCTTTATATTGAACAATATTTTTGCCTATCATAAAAAAACTAGCTTTGGCATTGTTCTTTTTAAATATCCCCAAAAGTTTTGGTGTATTTTCCTCATCCGGTCCATCATCATATGTAATGGCTACCTTATTCTTAACTTTAGGGTTAGAGTTAAAAGATTTAACAAACATTTGAGACCGGATATTTGAAACACCCCAAATGATTGTAGATATAAATATAATTGTTGGAACAGCTAATAATATTACTAATTGCAAAAATCCATTAAAAAGCAGAAGAGAGCAAATTATCCAAATAAAATAAATAAATGATATAAAATAAAATTTTAGCATTTAGACAAAAGGGTAAATGAATGTTCATGTCCTTTGCTGTAGCTGTGTATCAAAACGGTTTCAATAGATTTTTTGCTTATACTATTTATTTTTACCGCATTAGGAATTAACTGGTTTTGGATTATTTTTGTTCCCAACCACATTGCAAAGCTTGAAGCTGTATCATATTCACCAATTAAATTCTTATATCCAACATGCAAACTTTCTTTAAAAATTTGTTGAATTGAAGCATAGTTTTTATCCTCAGAAACATCACCATTAACCCCCGAAATTAAAATATCAATATCATTAATAGATATATTATTTTCAGAAAGTATTTCTTGAAGGTCTTTGGGAAGAGTATTTCTATCATCTATTTTATTAAAAACAGATATAGCAGTTACTTTTGCAATATTTTTATCTGACTCCTGATTTGATAGAGTAAAAAAGCATGAGCCTTCGCCAGGTATATACCCTTTTGTGTTTGATTTAAGAATATTATCGGTAGGTACTTTTGTACAACCTGCTTTTTCTTGTAAGCGATAAGTTTTCTCAGTAACTTCATCAATACCCCCCAAAAGGATATTGCTTCCTTTTTTTTCCTGGAGTATCAAAAAAGTATCAACAAGGGCAGTTTCAAACGATACATCTTGTTGTGTAAATGTGAAATTGTAATTTTTACAACCCAACAATAGGGCTATTTGCCCCGATACGGTATTGTGCGTAGACTGTATAAATGGTGTTGGGTTCAGTAAAGATTCATTGTTCTCAATAATCTGATCCAGGAATTTAACAGTGTCATCAAGGCAACCCATGCCTGTTCCAACTATTATTGCATCAGGTTGTTCTATATTGGCCGTTTGTAAAGCCATTTTGGAACTTGCGATTCCCATCCTAACGACTTTACTCATCCGCCTGAGTAGTTTTGGACTAATGTATTCTTTGTAATCTGGCCTAATGCAAGTGAAATAATCTTCTTTTAGTTCATTTATATTAGTTAAAAACTCTTTGGTATCAAATGTATTTTGAGGCGTAATAGCTTCGGCTGAGTTTATAAATACATCCATATTAAATTATTTTGAAAAGATTATTGATGAATTATTTCCGCCAAAACCAAACGAGTTAGACAATACATTTTTCACTTCTTTTTTTTCAACTTCTGTTTGTGGTGTTAAATTAATCTCTGAAATGGCAGTATTAAAATTAAGATTGGGGTAAATTATCCCATGTTGTATTGATAATACTGAAAATACCGCTTCAATAGCAGCGGCAGCACCTAAAGTATGCCCGGTATATGCTTTTGTAGAACTGAATTTTGGCATTTTCTCACCAAATATCCTTTTTAAAGCAACACCTTCAGATAAATCATTATTAGCAGTGCCTGTACCATGAGCATTAATATAGTCTATATCCAAAAGATTTAACTTGCTCATGTTTAGGGCTGTATCCATGGCATTAAATGCACCATTACCTTCTGGTGACGATGCAGTTTGATGATATGCATCATTGGCATTTGCATATCCGCTTATCTTACAAAAAGATTGCTTTTCCCTCTTTTTTAAAGACCTTTCTGATTCGATTACCAGGAAACCTGCCCCTTCGCCAAGATTAAGCCCCTTTCTGTTTTCATCAAAAGGTTTACAAAAATCCTTATCTAAGATCATTAATGAATTAAAACCATTTAGCGTAAATTTAGACAAAGCATCAACCCCGCCAACTACTGCCCTGTCAAGAATTCCGTACCGGATAAGCCTGATTCCGTGAATAATGGCATTAACACTTGAAGAACATGCTGTACTAATTGTTGTCCTGTAGCCATTAATCCCAAGGTATTCACAGATTTTATTAGTTGAATCACCGCTTGGATGTGTTAACAAAAAGTCTGTTGTTGCATCAGGATCAGCAATTTCAATTTCTGTTTTATCCATTCCCCCAACCGTAGTTGCAGAAATCAAACCTGTTTTTAATTCATCATTAGCTATATCAATACCTGAATTATTTACAGCTTCTTTTGCAGCAATTAAACCCAGTAATGACGTTCTGGTGAATTTCTTTATTTCTGAATGAGGTAAACCTAATATATCTAATAACTGATAATTGCTTAGCTTGACTTCCCCAACTTTAAACACAGCTTTATGTTTGGTTTGGAGAATATCAATTGACCCTAATCCTGAATTTTTATTTTTTAAAGACTCAAAATTTTGATCAACATTTATACCAATAGCTGATATAACACCAATCCCTGTCACAAAAATATCTTTTTGCATAAAGCTTAAGCTTAAGTTTTATTTTCTTTGGTTATCAGTAATATATTTGGCCAATGATTCAACAGAATACATTATTTCTTGTCCATCTTTAGGATTTTCAATTTTTAAACCATACTCTTTTTCCAAGAGAACAATAATTTCCAATGCGTCTATTGAGTCTAAACCTAAGCCATCGCCAAAAAGTGCTTCGTTTGCAACTATTTCATTTGGTTCTATTTCTTCCAGGTTTAACTGTTCGATTATTTCTACTTTTAATTTTTCAATTAGTTCATCCATCTGTTTATTTCAATTTTAAATTTGTTTCATTAAACTCCATACCCTCTTCGTTTCTAGAGATTAAATACAAATAAGTTTGATAATCTCCATTCATTTTCATTTCAACCCATCCGGTAATAGATAATTTTGTATTTGTGTTTTCAAACAAATAATTTATATAATTATTAAAAAATAAGGTGTCAAATTCTTCTTGAATAAAAAATAACGATTCCCCCTTAATATCATTCCTTATACATATCTCGCCAGATACTATATTTGGTAAAGTATATACAAAAACAGACGGGCTTGGTATTTCCGTGAGTGTTTTTTGATATTTATTATCAGTATGTAACGATGCTGAAGAATTAGCAAGAACAATTGCTATTTCTTCGGAAGAAATACTATCCCGTGGAGCATCTCTTAAAATAATTTCTGCTGCAAGAAACCCAAGCTTGCTTAATTCGTCCATCTTATAAAACTTACTATATTTTATATGGTAGTTTTTATAAACCGATTTTGCAAAACTTAAAAAAGTTTCATTGCTATCTACTGAAAATTCCTTTTCCCGGTTTATATAAACCGTGTTATTTAGCAGTTTAACTTGTTTATTAATATAAAGTTTACTCATGCTTTAAAAATAATGCAGCAGCATTACTGCCACCAAACCCTGATGCAAATTTTAGTAACGAGTTAAGTTGATGCTCCCTGGTTTCCTGGATAATGTTAATACTTTCAGCAGTACCGGGAGTTTCACAACCTACTGTTTTAATTAGTATATTTTTTTTGAGCGCTTCAAGACTGATTATAGATTCAATAACACCTGCTGCACCTAATGTGTGCCCAAAATAACCTTTCAGGCTATTTGTAGGAACTGATCCTAAGCCTGCCCTCGTAATTGCTTTTGACTCCATATCATCATTATATGGAGTAGCAGTTCCATGCGCAGAAAGAAGATCTATATTTTTATAATTTTTTTTTGCTTTATTTATTGCAATTAATAATCCTTCACCTGTACGGGATGGGCCAGAGATGTGATTTGCATCATTACTGGTAGCCCCATTTACAATTTCAATACTATACTTATTTTTTGTAAGAATAATTGTAGCAGAACCTTCGCCTAAGGTTAATCCATCCCTATTAGCATCAAATGGTTTGCATGGTTTTGCACTAAGCGATAAAAATGATTGAAACCCGGAAACAACAAATTTTGAAAGCACATCAGTACCATTAACAATAACATGGTCGTAAAGTCCTTGACTAATTAACCGTTGACCTGTAATAATTGCTGCAATACCTGAAATGCAGGCGTTTGAAACAACCACTGGGGGATTGTTTATATTAAAGAAACCTGAAATTATTTTTGCTGTTGTATGTAAATTTAACCGTTCTTTAGGAAAACCATTTCGTAAATTATCATCTAACAATTCAACATTTCCCTTTGTTGAAGATAATATAAAGAGAGTGCGGGACCTGGTAAGGTCTATAACAGAGCTCTTTAATGCTTCTTGTACAGATAGGATAGATAGTTTTTCAAAGCGGGTATATTCCTTATTAGTATTGATAGCCTGGAATTTGTCATTTATTTTTCCATCATCTATAAATGATGCAGGGAAAGGCTTTGGGGACAAAAGTGTATTAGAGCACATTTTAATCCCGGTTTCCCCATTAAGGAGGCTTCCCAGGTTTTCCTTTGTTGAAAAGCCTAAGGAAGTAATTATATTACTCGCTTCAATAAATACTTTTGTCATTACTTGTTATAAACTTAAATCGCTTTGGTTAAGAATAATTATGCTTTTTTACCATTTATTTATAAAAGTTACAAGTCATTGGAATATTGACGATTAGCCATAGGGATATTTGTTGTCATTTTTTCTTTTTTTAATTACTAATTACCAGTTACTTCGACAGGCTCAGCACAAAGCATTTAAAACTAAAAATGCAATATTACTAGTAGCATGGTTATTTTAAACCAGAGCCACTTATATTAAACCCCATTTTTTTTGCCATTCAATGTAAAATTCAGGGTTGGTAATTTGGAGCTCATCTTGTTTGTCTAGAAAAACCTGTGTACTTTCAGCCGCAAGAACTATTTTATTCGTGGCAGCATTTAATATTCTATATTTAAAAATTATCTTTGCTGCTTTAGTAGGGATATATTCAGTTTCAATAATAATGACCTCACCATATTTGATTGTTTTCTTGTAGTTAACATCCAATTTTACAATTGGGGTCATAAATCCGTGCTCAAAAACATCGTAATATCCTAACTGATATTCCTCACCAAATGCTTCCCTGCCATCTTCAAGGTACTTTACATAGTTCCCATGCCACACAACCCTCATGGAATCTACCTCACTAAACCGTATTTTAGTTTCAACCCTACTTATTAACCTTTTACTTTCAGCCATTTGTTGTATTTGTATCTAAGCTTGATGACACAATCAGCTAGTCTAAACAATTTATTAATAAATATAACAAAGTCTATAATATTTGCTATTATCCTGATATAAATCGGAATTAAGCCCAATTTAGAAAATGTTGGTTTCCCTCTCTTGAAAACCAAACATTTTCTAAATTTCCTCAAAAGCGTAACAAACTGTCAGAACAATTAAGTGAAAATTAATAATTCTGGTTATAAAGCTTTTTTAATTAAATATCCTGCCAAAGTTTTACCACTTTTAGCGTACGCTTCCTGTATTCTTAAACCTGTATCAAAATCAAGTCCCATAACCGCGTTGCCAGGTGCTTTAGTTAAAGTTATTTTTGCTAATTCTTCAGTTGATCCGGTTTTTACAAATATAACCTCAGTGTTTATAAGAGCAGGCCGACGCATAACACCAACATTAAAACCAGGTTCAGTAAATGTAGTTTTTAAAATAAGGGTATATTCTGCATCATTATTTTCAGAACTAATACTTGCCCCTTTTTTTGCCAGATATTTATTCATTAATTCTTCAAATTTAGGATG
This sequence comes from Bacteroidota bacterium, assembly GCA_039714415.1. Taxonomy (GTDB): domain Bacteria; phylum Bacteroidota; class Bacteroidia; order Bacteroidales; family NBLH01; genus NBLH01. Next base: position 23,821 of record JBDLJL010000025.1, on the reverse strand, counting down.
AAATCTGGTTGCCCTGTCATTAAACCAAGCCTCTTTCCATTTATCACCTTTTCCTGCTTCATCATTATTGTACTTTTCAACTTTTTCCGCAATATAATCCTCTTCAGTCATTTTGCCAACTTTCATGTCGTCATACTTATATTCAACATTTAAAGCGGTTTGACCTTTTAAAAAATCAAGTTTTCCAGATACAACTTTAAGTTTTTGCGCATTTGCCATCCCAGAAAAAATAATGGCCGTTCCTAATAATAAAATTTTCAACGTTTTCATTTGTTGTAATTTAAGTTAATAAAAATAAATAATGATTTTATTCTTCTAAAAATATTTTCATTTCGCATTCTGCCATAACTACTTTATTTTGCCTGACAACCCCTTTTATTATATGCACATTCATTACCTGGTTTACGATAGAAACTTCGGTTTCTAGAACTATTCCTGACTTTGGTAAATTAAAAATTTGTAGTTTGTTAACACTTCCAATAAACCCCCTTTTAACTTCCTCATTGTTTTTTTTTGCATTATAGCCGGTCATTGCTGCAGCAGTTTGTGCAATGTTTTCGATTATACCTGGTTCTTGCAGATAACCTTCATCACAAAATATATTATTATTTGTAAAAGAAAATTGACTAATTGCTTTTTGGTCACTAACACTAATTAATTCAGAAACCATTACCATTGGTTCTCTCTGCGGAATATAATCTATTATTCTTTTTGAGTTTTTCAAGGGTTTAGTTTTTAATTTTACATCTATATAGAGTATGACTTACACCAATATCTTCAAAAGATTCTTCAACATATAATCCTGCTTTTTCAATTAAATTAAGCATATCCTCTGAATGATACATTTGGCTGTTTCCATTGGCAATATTCGTAAAATACAGAGAAGTAGCATGTAAGGCGTATGTGGAAGCTTCAAATTTTTGTTTATCCCAATAAGTTTCTAAAATGTATAATGACGTTGAATCTTTCATTGCTTCCCTGCTCCTGCGTAATAATTCAGCTATATCTTCTTGCGAAAAACAATCTAAGAACTGGCTCATCCATATAGCATCAGGATTCTTCGGATAAGGTTTTGAATGATCCAACAGGTTAATAGGGTGTCCTGAAATCCTATCTTCGAGATTATTCTTTTTTATGTTAATATATGCTTTTTCCAGTTGGCCCGGTAAATCCAATATGGTAATCTTTACATCAGGGTTATATTCGGCACATTTAATAGAAAATTTTCCAGTATTCCCACCAATATCAAGGATATGTTTTGGGCTATCATTAAATACTATTGGTAAAATTTCCGGGAATGCATAGTCTGAGTAGAAATGATCAAAACCAAACCAACTTTTCTGTACATCTTCAGGTAATTGCGACAAGCCTTCATAAACGGTATCCCATTCACCAAAAACTTCCAGCCCTGTAGGTTTCCCTGTTTTTATAGATTCCGTAAGAGTGAACATTCCCTTATAATTTACATCGTTGGTAAAATCCATGTTAACTCTTGTTAATTCATCACTTAAAATATACCACCCTGTTTTGGTTATAAAGTATTTTTCCTCTTCTGACCTAACCATTTCAAGGCTTAAGCCTGCTTCCAATAACACTTTAACACCATAAACCGACAGATCTAACTTTTCTGCAATATTTTGTATCGTTATCCCTTTTCTGTTTTTTTTAATTGTTTCAAGAATGCCTAAATCCCTAAGTGCTTTAGCTGCTTGAAACATAATTGGTGCAAAGGCAATTTTTTGTGCATCGAATTTTGCCTGCAAAGCCGATTTATTATCTGATCCGTAATTTAATGCCATGAATTATTTTTTTTCTTCTTCCCAAAAAGGATAATAGTTAAACCACTGTAGTGGATATTTTTTAATAATTGATTCAAGGGATGTAACATAATCCTGAACCATCGTTCTTATTTCTTGTTTTCTTGTTTTTATTTTCGAAGGATAAGGGTTAGTCTTTCCTTTTGTTGCATAAAAATGATAATGAGTTGCTGAATCTTTTAATGTATATACAAATGAAACAGGCACATTATTTTTGCTTGCTAAATAAAGTGGGCCGGTTGGAAATTGAGCTGGTTTATTTAAAAATTCCATAGAAACAGTATTAGTTCCGTTCAAAAACCTATCACCATGCATAACCACTAATTCATTTCTGTTAAAGGCTTCTTTAATACTAAACAAATGTGAGAAATCATCCTTGATTGGAATTAAGTTTGCATCATTCTTTTTCATTTTATTATCAAGCAAGTCCTTTATCTTTTCATGTTCAGCCTCATACAATACTACGTTAATTTTTGTATCTAACCTTTCTAAAAGCTGACCGGCAACTTCCCAGTTACCCATATGCGCCCCAATTAGTAAGCCACCTTTCTTATTCTGAACTATTTGTTGTAAATTGTTTTCACCCTCAAAATCAAATGTAAACTTCCCTTTAAATCCTGCTAATATGGCAATCTTATCAATGAGGACTTCACCTAACAAACAATAATTTTTATAAATACTTATTAATGTTTTTAGTTTACTGTAGCCAAAAACCGAACTAAAATAGAACTTTATTGATGTTTTATCTGATGCTATTAAAAAATACAAGGCCACAAATCTTATAAAAAAATATGTAACCTTAATATTTGTGTATTTTAGCAGTAAAATAAAAAATTGGTAACCAACTTTTCCGCCTCTTGATTTCCCTGACCAAGTAGTCATATAATTTAAGCTAGTTTACATGTTCGTCAATATAGACATAAAGATCATCCAGGGTACGTATATCGGTCATATCTTCACGTTTCACTTTAAAATTAAACTCTGATTCAATTGTTACAACAATGTCCACAAAATCAAGACTTTCCAACCCTAAATCATCTTTCAAATGAGCTTCACCAGATACAATACCTTCATCTATCTCGAATTCTTCAATTAAAAACTCATTTATTACTTTCTCAATTTCTGCTTTTCCCATTTTTTATTTGTTATATTTTGATACTATTAATGTTGAATTTGTTCCCCCAAAGCCAAATGAATTAGATAAAAAAGTATCTATCTTAGCTTGTTTTGTTTCAGTTACTATATTTAACCCTTTGGCAGCTTCATCTGCGTTTTTAAAGTTTATATTTGGTGCAATAAAGTTATTATGCATCATAAGTGTTGAGTATATTATTTCACTAGCTCCCCCCATCCACATCTCATGTCCGGTCATTGACTTTGTGGAGCTTATTGGTACTTTATGTTTTGCAAAAACATGGTTTAAAGCCTTTGCTTCATTCATATCACCAACCGGGGTTGATGTTGCATGGGCATTTATATAATCAATATCTTTTGGCGATAATTTAGCATCTTTCAGACAACGATCCAGTGATCTTACAGGGCCATCTACATTTGGAACAGAAATATGATCGCCATTTGATGAAAACCCATAACCCTTTATTTCCCCAAGAATATTTGCACCTCTTTTTAATGCCGATTCAAGGCTTTCAACTATCACTGTTGCTGCACCACCACTAGGAACCAATCCATCCCTATCCCTGTCAAATGGCCTTGATGCTTGTTTTGGTTTATCCTCTCTAATTGAGAAAGCGCTTAATCCATCAAAACTACCCATTGACTCGGCATTTACTTCTTGTCCGCCACCACATACAATAATATCCTGCAAACCTTGACGTATTAGCAAAGCTGCTATCCCAATTGCATGAGAACTACTTGCACATGCTCCACTTACAGTAAAGTTAATACCCCTTAATTTTAGGATTACTGACAGGTTCATTGTAATAGTAGAGTTCATTGATTGGAATATTGAACCAGAACCTATCAATGTCGTATCTTTCTTTTTTCTTACTATGTCAATTGCATCAATAACAGGAATAGATGAACTATCATTACCATATAGAATACCGACTTCATTTTTTTCTAAGAAATCCATATCAATCTTTGCATTCTCTAGAGCTTCCATTGTTGCAACATATGCATATTTTCCTTGTTCAGAAAGTCCAATACGCTGTCTTCTGGGAAGAATCCCTTTTAATACTGGTTCTTCAATCAAACCAGTAAGTGAAGAACGAAAACCCAATTCTTTCCTCCTGGGATCGATTCCGATACCTGATTCCCCATTATATAAAGAATTTTTAACTTCCTCTATATTTTTCCCTATTGTAGAATAAATTCCAGCACCTGTAATAACAACTCTATTCATAACAATTCACTTAACTATACATACCCCCATTAATAGAAATTGTTTCCCCGGTAATATATGAAGCCTTATCTGAAGCTAAAAAACTAACAACTTCTGCAACCTCTTCTACTTCGCCAAACCTATTTAATGGAATAAATTTTTTCAATTCTTTTTCATCAAAACCTTTTGTCATGTCTGTCCTTATAAATCCCGGGGCAACAGCATTTACAGTAACTTTTTTCTTTCCAACTTCTATTGCAAGTGATTTTGTTGCAGCAATAACGGCTCCTTTTGCTGCCGCATAATTAACCTGTCCGGGCTGCCCTTTCTGTCCTGATAATGATACGACATTAATGATTCTGCCGTATTTATTTATCACCATATTTTTAAGCAATGCACGGGTTACATAGAAAAAACTGTCCAAATTAGTTGACATAACACTTTCCCATTCATTATCAGACATGAACACCATAAGGTTATCCTTGGTTATACCAGCATTATTTACTAATACTTCTATTATCTTGTCATTATTGTTTTCTACCCAACTACCTAAATTTTTTTCAATATCTTTAGGATCAGATACATCAAATTGCATTAATTCTCCTTTACCTCCATTAGATTTTATTTCATTCAGGGTATCTGTAGCTTCTTTGGTATTAGTTCTATAATTAATCAAAACATAAAAACCATCCTTAGCTAATTTTATTGAAATAGCTTTTCCTATACCTCTTGAACCTCCTGTAACTAACGCATATTTCATAAACAATTTATTTAGGGAGTTCTATTTTTGTTTCATATAGATACTTACTTACTTCTCTAATTTCTTTGTATTTTGGTGTATCTTCAACAAATACAGGAACAATCTTTCTTAATGCATTATAAATATTAGATGTAACTGATGATAGTTTGTCTTGTACATTGAGGTATTCAACAGCCTGGATCAGGGCAATCATTTCTATGGCCTGAACCTGATAAGCATTATCGATTACCTTCTTGGTTAGCATGGCAGCATTTGTTCCCATACTAACAATGTCTTGATTGTCATTGTTTGTTGTTATACTATGGACATACATTGAATTTGACAAAGTTTGATTTTCAGCAACTGTAGATGTAGCTGTGAACTGAACGCCTTGCATACCTAAATTCAAACCCAGTGTACCCAGATTTACAAATGGAGGAAGTATTTCGTTTAATTTGGGGTTTAACAAAAATGCTAATTGACGCTCTGAAAGCATTGACATTCTTGTAACCGCCAATTTTAATTTATCCATTTCTATAGAAACATAATCACCATGGAAATTACCGCCATGATATACATTTTCTGTTTCTAAATCAATAATAGGGTTGTCGCTAACGGAATTAGATTCATTCAGAATAACCATTTCGGCATTTACATTAGTATCGAAAACGGCCCCTAGTATTTGAGGTAAGCAACGTAATGAATAATACTCCTGAACTTTTCTCTTGAAAATTCTGTTTTCTTCATTGTTATTATAAAAGTGGTCTGATCTACGGGTAATCAGCTTGCTGTCTTTTAAAACATTATTAAGTACTCTTGCAATATATTTTTGGCCTGCATGTTTTTTTACAGAATTAAGCTCACAACTAAAATGATCATCAAATGACCCCACAATTTCGTTTAACATGGCAGACGCTGCTATCGACCAACCTAAAAGTTGCTTTGATTTTATAACATTAATAAGGCCTATCCCAGTCATAACAGAAGTGCCGTTTATTAATGATAATCCTTCCCTTAATTTAACGGTAATAGGTTTAAGCCCTTTCTTTTCAAAAATTTCTTTAGTTGGATATAATTTCCCTTCATAAGTTACCTCTCCTTCCCCAATTAAAACCAAAGCAAGGTGAGATAACTGAACTAAATCGCCACTAGCACCAACACCCCCATGTTCCGGTATAAAAGGATATATATTATTATTGATAAGTTCTTTTAATAATTCTATACTTGATGGATGTATCCCAGATTTACCTTGTATAATAGCCTTTAAACGCACTAACATTGCAGCCTTAACACATAGGTCTGAGATTTTATTTCCAGCTCCGGCAGAATGGCTTCTTATTAAATTATACTGAAGATCTTCTAATTTATTGGAGTCTACCTTATATTGAGCCATGGGGCCAAAACCGGTATTTATCCCATATATGATTTTATTCTTGGCAAAATCGACCAGAAAATTAAAACTTCTTTCTACTAAATCATATGCAGTAGAATCAATCTCAACTTTCTCACCTTTTAATACAATCTCTTCAACAGAAGATATTGTTAAATCGTCCAAATGGTTAATGTTCTTCAACTTTGTTAAACCGTTATTTCTTAATTAATACTGAAAAAAATAATATGCAAAAGTAATATGAATAATTAATTATCAAAAAAAAGAATGCCCATAATTTCTTAAGCTAAAATATATCAAGCGTTTTCTCTACTGAGTTTCCTTTGTAAAACTCTTCCCAACAATATAAGTAACCGTCAAGTAGCGATTGTTCTGTGAAATTTTTGGGTTTAAAAACAACATTTGCCGTATTGTATTTTGTCCAATTGTAATGAAGAATCCTATTTTCTTCCCTTAAACGATACCATGAAGGAGTTTGCGGAAAAGGGGTGAGAATATAAAATTCAGCAGCATCAATTTGGGCTTTTTGACAAAATTCCAAACTTGCATCAAAAACATAATCATCATGAAAATCAAATCCCAATCCTTGTGATAAAAACACATTAATACCTGCATCTTTCAACTTTTTAACAGTATCAACTGCCAAATTAAGATATTTTTTGCCATCTCTTTGGAATGCTTTTATAGAAATAGGATCGCTACCTGTGACTAAATATATATTAACAACGCCACCCTTTACAAGCATTTCCAGGTATTCAGGATCATCTTTCATATAAAGAGAGCCCGACAAGAACATTTTAGGCTTAGGGTTTAATTTAGATGTTGCAGACATTAGCTCTGCTAAATATTTTTTGCAATGTCTATTGGAAAGGAGCAAAGAATCATCAGTTAGGTAAAAATCCGGGTTGTCAAGCGATTTAATATCTTCAATAACATTCCCCACTGGCCTAAAGCGAAATTTTTTACCAACCTGGGAAGGTAAGATACATGTTTCACAATTAAAACTACATCCTCTCATCACTTGGATTAAAGTAGCTTCCCAGTCATATCCATCTTTGTTTTTAAAAACATTTCTTCTAGGAATGGGGATATGCTTTAGGTCAGGATAATTGCCAAAGTAGAACTGTTTTAAATTATCATTTTCAAAATCAGAAAGGATGAGATCCCAAACAGTTTCAGCTTCACCAACACACACTGCATCAAAATATTGGGCAGCTTCATCTTTCATAAGACTTGGATGCATTCCGCCTGCTATAACAGTTTTACCTTTTACCTTAAATTTTTTAGCAATTTCATATGCATAAACGGCTTGCGGTGTAAAAAAACTTACTGCTATTAAATCTGAATCATCGTTGTAATCAATTTCCTCAATATTTTCATCAAAAACACAACATTCATGATGTTCTGGTGTCAAAGCTGTTAGTATTGGTATCCCTAAAGCCGGAGGCATTTTGAAATTTCCTAAATTAGCTTTTTCTGACAAATCACCTAAAGTAACTCTTGATTCCAGTAGCTTTTCAAATCGTGGATAAATAAACCTAATCTTCATTCTAATTCTAACTTTTCAGATGTGTTTTTTTTAGTATAATATGTACAAGCAAATAAGCTTATTTTACAAATATTAAATATTTTTAAACCCAATGTCACTAATCAGGAATAATCTTTTACTACATTATAAAGCGTATCCCTTTCAATAGGTATACGGTTCACTTCTTTTATTAAATTGGCCAATTCTTCCGAATTCATAGTAGGAGATTTGTCTTCAACCCCTGCCATTGAATAAATCTTTGTAGTGTCATCAATTGTACCGTCAATATCATCTACTCCATACGAAAGAGAAAGTTGAGCTGTATTTTTGCCAATCATTGGCCAATATGCTTTTATATGGTCAAAATTATCAAGATAGATTCTGGATACAGCATAATTTTTAAGATCTTCAATAGTATTTACCTCTCCAATATGGGATAAATTATTATTTTCTTTTCTGAACTTCAATGGTATATATGTATTAAACATGCCTGTCTGGTCTTGTAAATCACGCAAGCGCTTCATATGGTCTATACGGTCGGCATAGCTTTCAATATGACCATATAGAATAGTAGCATTTGATGGTATGCCTACTTCATGCGCCGTTTTATGGATATTCAGCCACATTTCTGTTGATGACTTTTCGTCGCAAACTTCCTTTCTTATTTTCTCATTAAAAATTTCTGCTCCACCACCCGGTATCGAATCTAATCCATATTCTTTTAGTTTTAACAAACCTTCTTTTATTGATACATGCGCTTTTTTAATCATAAAATCCAGTTCAACTGCCGTAAAAGCTTTTACATGAACATCAGGAAGTATTTCTTTTATCTTTTGTATCATATTACCGTAATAATGTAAATCACGCTTTGGATGAACGCCTCCAACAATATGAACCTCTGTAACTTTTTTATCTTTATAGGACTGTACAATATCCAAGACTTGCTCTAATGAAAACTCCCATGCCCCTTCCTGTCCTATTTTCCTAACATAAGAACAAAATTTGCAATTATAAATGCAAATATTAGTTGGTTCAATATGAAAATTACGGTTAAAATAAGTTTTGTTCCCATGCTTTTTTTCTCTGACAAAATTGGCCAGACTTCCTAAAAATCCTAATTCGCCTTTTTTAAAAAGGTCAAGTCCTTCAGTTTCATTAATTCGTATACCATTAATAACTTTATTAGCAATATTTTTTAACTCGCTATTAGTAGAGTTTTCTATTATTGTTTTTATATCTGAATACATAATTTATGTTTTTTTCTATCGAACCTGCAAATATAATATTAGTATTTAATTTTAATTGAATTCAGAATAATTATAAAATTACAGGGATTTGAATTATATTTGTTAATTGAATAATCTCGGTTATCTCAAAAAATGTGAATTTCGGTATTATTGCATAGTTTTAAATCCTTTATGCTTTAAATATCACAATTTTAGAAGATGACTTTGTGATAACTTTAATTAAATAAGAAATGGGAAAAAAGGCCAAAATACTATTAGCTGAAGACGACATAAATCTGGGTTCATTACTTACCCAATACCTGAATGCCAAAAATTTTGAGGCTGATCTTTTTAGTGACGGCGAAAAAGCATGGGAAGGTTTTAATACAAAACAATATGATATTTGCATATTGGATGTAATGATGCCCAAAAAGGATGGTTTTACTTTGGCTAAAGAAATCAGGGAATTGAACCAAAAAACACCGATTATTTTTTTAACAGCTAAGACTCTTAAAGATGATGTTCTGGAAGGTTTTAAAATTGGTGCTGACGACTATATTACTAAACCATTTGTGATGGATGAGTTGTTGTTCCGTATTGAAGCCATATTACGCAGAATTAGTCAATCAGGTGACGTAATGGCGAACCAGGAAACATACAAAATTGGCAAATATACTTTTGACGTTCAGAAACAACATCTTAGTTTTGAAGACGAAACCATTAAGCTAACCACAAAAGAAGCAGAGCTGTTTGAGCTTTTATGCGCCAATAAAAATGCAATGCTTGAAAGAAATTATGCCCTGAAATTAATTTGGAAAGATGACAATTATTTTAATGCCCGTAGCATGGATGTTTATATTACTAAATTAAGAAAACATCTGAAAAAAGATGATTCTATTGAGATTATCAATGTTCATGGAAAGGGTTATAAGTTGATCGTATCTGCGTAATAAGATTCTGTCTCTAAAGTTAGCTTTAGGATATAATTAATTTTGATAAAGATTGTGACATAGTATTTATTTTTTAATTTGCCCTTACAGGGCTATTTTCAAGATATTACCTTTTTACCCAAGGCACTGCCTTTGGGCTGAATTAAATTGGGCTTTCAGCCCGGATTATGATAATTCTCTACAACTATTTTAATTAATCCTGAACTACCCTGCTGCAAACAGACTGGGTATCGAAGAAGGAATTCCTTTATATTTATTTCGCCCACAGGGGCGGGGAATAAGCCCCATAAGATCCAGATCGATTTGCGAATAGGGATCTATTCGACTTTATTATTTCAGTTTACTATTGCTTCTGAAATAATAGTCTCACTGATTTAATTATATTCTTTGTGTTTTGACATGATCAATTATCATGTTTTTTTCAATTTTAAATAGACGAAGTCTGCATTTTTTCTATTTTTGCCAAACCTAAATAAATCAAATGATTTCTATAAATAATTTATCAGTTAATTTTGGTGGTTTTGACCTGTTCAAGAATATTACATTTCTTGTAAACAGCAGAGACAGAATTGGTTTGGTTGGTAAAAACGGTGCCGGAAAATCTACCTTACTTAAAATTGTTTATGGTATTGATCAACCAAGCAAGGGCTCTGTAGCAAAACCAAAAGATATAAGCCTGGGTTACCTGCCACAGCAAATGAAATATGCATCTGGCTATACAGTAAAAGAAGAAACTGAGAAAGCATTTATTGAATTAAACAAATTAGAAAAAAAGATTGATGAAATCAATAAAGAAATAACCGAGCGTACTGATTATGAATCAAAAGAATATAATGATTTAATAGACCATTTAACTCATTATAACGAACGGATTGAGTTAATCGGAGCTGCTAACCGGGAAGGGTTAATTGAGCAAACACTTAAAGGTTTGGGCTTTGAAAATAAAGATTTTAGCAGGCCAACAACTGAGTTTAGCGGTGGATGGCGCATGCGAATAGAGCTTGCAAAAATACTTTTACAACGCCCGGATGTATTATTGCTGGATGAGCCTACCAACCACCTTGATATTGAATCCATACAATGGTTGGAAGATTTCCTGAAAACATATCATGGTGCTGTAGTTATGGTTTCACACGACCGTACTTTTTTAGATAATATCACAAAACGTACAATTGAAATATCCTTAGGGAAAATTTATGATTATAAAGTGCCATACACAAAATACCTCACCCTTAGGCAGGAAAGATTGGTTCAGCAAAGAGCAGCTTACGACAATCAGCAAAAGACTATTCAGGATACAGAAAAGTTTATTGAACGTTTTCGCTACAAAGCTACTAAAGCTGTTCAGGTTCAATCACGAATTAAGCAACTTGAAAAACTGGAACGGATTGAAATTGACGAAACAGACAATTCTGCCGTACATTTTAAGTTTCCACCTGCACCACGTTCCGGCGCAATTGCAGTTGAAACTGAATTACTTACAAAAAAATTTGGTAATTTAACTGTATTTGAAAATATTGACCTGATTATTGAACGCGGTGAAAAAGTTGCTTTTATTGGCAGAAATGGAGAAGGTAAATCCACTCTTTCACGTATTATTGTCAATGAACTTGAGTATGCAGGCAATTTGAAAATAGGGCACAATGTAAATATTGGTTATTATGCACAAAATCAAGATGAGCTATTGAATAAGGATAAGACTGTGTTTGAAACCCTGGATGATATTGCTGTTGGTGATGTACGTAAAAATTTACGTTCTATTTTAGGTTCGTTTTTATTCAGTGGCGAAACAGTTGATAAAAAGGTTCAGGTTTTATCGGGTGGTGAAAGATCACGCCTGGCATTGGCAAAACTATTGCTTGAACCTTATAATTTATTGGTACTTGATGAGCCTACCAACCACTTGGATATCAAATCAAAAGAAATATTAAAAAAGGCTCTTTTGCATTATGATGGTACTTTGATTGTTGTTTCGCATGATCGTGATTTTTTAGATGGATTAACCGATAGACTTTATGAGTTTAGAAACAAGAAAATAAAAGAATACCGGGGGAATATCTTTCACTTTCTTGAAAAAAGGAAATTAAGTACTTTAAAAGAAATTGAGCAAAAAAACACAGAAAAACTTTCATCAAAAAATAAAAGCGTAACAACCAACAAATTAAGTTATATAGAAAAAAAGGAGTTTGAACGAAACAAAAGAAAAATTATTAATAAAATAAAAAGGTCTGAAGAAATAATTAGTGAATTTGAACAGAAAATTGCAGAAGCTGATAAATTGCTAAGTGATGGAGGCAGTGCAGGTGATGTTGATTTTTATAAAACCTACGATGAACAAAAAAGACAATTAGAGCAAGAAATGCAAAACTGGGAAGACTTACAAATACAATTAGACGAATTTGAAACAAGCTTGTAAAAAATAATTGTTAAAACATAAGAAAATAATTATCTTTAATATGCGATTCTTCCGCAGTAGCGAAACAGGCTATCCTGCTTGGGCGGGACAAGTGCTGGCAATATAAAATAGTTTAATGAACACATAAAAAATGGATAAAATAAAACTTAATTATACAGAAATAAACATACAGAGCACTAATTTGAACATTAGGGCTCTTGCAAAAGAGGATAGTAGTAAGCTATTTAATCTATATTCAGACATTCAAGTTCAGCAATATACAGATATTGAAATATTGAGAAGCTTAAGTGATACACAAAAACTTATTAATTCTTGGAACAAAGAAGCCGATGATCAGGATTTAATATTTCTCGGGATATTTTCAAGGGCAACCAAAGATTTTTTGGGTACCATCAGTCTATTTAATATTGACCGAAAACATTCATATGGTTCATTGGGATTTCAGTTAGTAAAAGATTATTGGGGAAGAGGTATAATGAATGAAAGTTTGAACTACTTTATCAAATTTGTATTTGAAGAATTAAATTTTCATAGAATTGAAGCACAAACCTATATTGGAAACGAAAGATCAATTAATGTACTTAGCCGATTGGGGTTTTCAAAGGAGGGTCTGCTTCGACAAAATTTTTTAATTGAAAATAAATATGAAGATTCATATTTATATAGCATACTAAGAACAGAATTTTTAAATACCCCTAAAATAGAAAATATTACATGTTCCTAAACATGTAGATATGTATGAATGTATTTCGGATGAATATCATAATTTTGCCAAGAATCTAGAAGCTATAAAAATTAACTTTAGCTTTCAGAAAAAAAGATATAATTTAATAATAAATACTTAACAATAATATACAAATGAATATACACGAATATCAAGGAAAATTAGTATTAAAAAGCTTTGGTGTAAATATACAAGAGGGGATTGTTGCCAATACTCCGGAAGAAGCGGTTGATGCTGCAAAAGAACTACAAAAGCAAACCGGTACAGGCTGGTGGGTTGTAAAGGCACAAATCCATGCAGGTGGCCGTGGTAAAGGTGGCGGTGTTAAATTGGCAAAAAGTATTGATGATGTAAAAAGCATTGCCAAAAGTATTATTGGTATGCAATTAGTAACACATCAGACTGGTCCTGAAGGAAAAAAAGTTAATAAGGTATTAATCGCACAAGATGTTTATTACCCCGGTGAATCTGAAACAAAAGAATATTATATGAGTGTTCTTTTGAACCGTCAGAGTGGTAAAAACATTATCATGTACTCAACCGAGGGTGGTATGGACATTGAAACTGTTGCGGACCAAACACCCCATTTAATTTTTAAAGAAGAAATTGACCCTAAGGTTGGAATTATGCCATACCAGGCACGTAGGGTTGCTTTTAACCTAGGGCTTTCGGGAAAAGCTTTTAAAGAGATGGTGAAATTTGTTTCGGCATTATATAAAGCTTATGTAAGTACTGATGCAAGTATGTTTGAAATAAACCCGGTTTTAAAAACTTCTGATGATTTAATACTTGCAGTTGATTCAAAAGTTAATTTTGATGATAATGCCTTATACAGGCACCGAGATTATGCTGAAATGAGAGATTTGAGCGAAGAAGAAGAATCTGAAATTGAAGCAAAAAAATACGATCTTAACTTTATTAAACTTGACGGAAATGTTGGCTGTATGGTTAATGGCGCAGGTTTGGCAATGGCCACAATGGATATTATTAAACTTTCCGGTGGTGATCCCGCTAATTTCCTTGATGTAGGGGGGACAGCAAATGCTGAAACCGTAGAAGCCGGATTTCGGATTATTCTAAAAGAACCAAGTGTTAAAGCAATTTTATTAAATATTTTTGGAGGGATTGTTCGATGTGACCGTGTTGCCCAAGGTGTTGTTGATGCTTATAATAAAATAGGCGAAATAAAGATTCCAGTTATTGTAAGGCTGCAAGGTACTAATGCTGAAGAAGGTAAAGAGTTAATTGATAATTCCGGACTGAAGGTGCATTCAGCAATTACTTTGCAGGAAGCAGCTGACTTGGTTAAAGAAGTAATTTAAAGCACTGAAATACAAATATTAATAAAGTGAAAATTAATATTTTTAGAGATTACCTATATAGAACAGGCTATGAAAATAATTTTCATAGCCTGTGTTTTTTAAATCGAATTATGTATATATCTCTATAACAAGCCCATAAGTTGCCCTGCCCTTCAATTATAACTTATACAATATAATTTACTATATCGAACTCAAGGTTATTAGCAATATATATTGGATATGCTACCAACTTTAATATTGGAATTATCAAAACAGCCTTTAGCTAGTAGTGCGTTTTTTAATTAACATTGCATAAATTTGTCTTAGATTTTTTCTTTAGGCAAGGCAAAATTCTTCAACATAACCTGTTCCGCCATAGCGGAAGCCGTAGCTACGGTTAATAATTTTAACGCAGCATAAAGGAAAAAGGTTTACAAATTTGCTATGTTATTTAGGAATCGCACTACTAGTATTCTTCCATATTTTTATCTCGTAAAAAATAATTATCTTTGATGGATATAGATATATTTAAACGACATTAATGAGTTCAGAAATAAGGAATTTAATTGATGCAATTGGTGAGGCTTCTACATATAATTTTAGTGATTATTCAGAAAAATCATTTAAAAGGAGAGTTGATAAAGTTCTTGAAGACCATCGTATCAATATAGATGATTTAATTGTAAAAATTAGGAATAATGAATCCTTTCTGGAAAAAATTGTCAAAGAAATTACGGTTAATACAACTGAGATTTTCAGGGATACAAAAACTTGGCAAACACTTAAATATGATATTTTAAAAAAATACCAGGATAAGGAAACAATTGATATTTGGCATGTAGGTTGTTCTACTGGGCAGGAAGTGTATTCTGTTTTGATTTTGCTGAATGAAATTGGTATGATAGATAAAGCAAGGGTAATAGCAACTGATTTGAACACAGATGTTATTGATGTTGCCAAAAAAGGTGTATACCGATTCAGGGAAATTGACGAGTTTATTGAAAATTATGATTCAGTAATGAGGACAAACCCTAATGGTGATTCAAATCATATAGATATTCCTTATCAAAAATATATAGATATTAACAGAAGAAAAAATATCATTAAAATAAAGCCACTTCTGTTAAATAAAACAGAATTTTATAAACATGATATTGTACAGGATGGAAATATTTTTGAGCGAAAGTTTGATCTGGTTTTCTGCCGAAATGTTTTAATCTATTTTAACCATCAATTGCAAAATAAACTTTTTGAGTTTTTCCATGAGAATATTAATGATGATGGTGCATTAATTATTGGTCGACATGAAGGTATGTTAGGACAAATTTCTGGAAAATTCAATAAAATAGAGTCAATCTATTTAAAAAAAACTCTTAGAAAGATTTAATAAATTATTCTTTAAAGTACCAGTTCATCTCTTGACAAATCAACAAAATTTAAGCAAATGAATAATAAAATTCAGGTAAATGTTAATTCAGAAATTGGTGAATTGGAAGGTGTAATTCTTCATTCCCCAGGTCAGGAGCTGCAAAATATGACTCCGGAAACTGCAGAAAGAGCTCTTTACAGTGATATTTTGAATTTAACGGTTGCGTCAAGTGAATATGCCCAGCTTAAAGGAACTCTTGAAAAAATTACTCAAACTTTTGAAGTTAAGAATCTATTGGAAGATGTTTTGTCAATCGAAAAAGTAAAAACAGATATAATTAATAAAATCTGTCTAAATGAAAATGCCACTGACATAAGGGAGCTTTTACTTTCTTTTTCAAATATTGATTTAGCAAAGCAGTTAGTGGAAGGTGTAGCCATGAAAAAAGATAACCTTACGAAATATCTGCAAAAAGATAAATTTTCACTACAGCCATTACATAACTTTTTCTTTACCCGTGATGCTTCTATAACAATACGGGACAAAGTTTTGATAGGTAGGATGGCCAGCAAAGTAAGGAAAAGAGAAGCCTTAATCATGGAATCCATTTTTGAATATCATCCAAATTTTATTGCAGAAACGGTCAACCCTGAAAATTGTTACGAGTGTAGACCAGAATTAACCATCGAAGGAGGTGATGTATTAATTGCCCGTGAAGATATTTTACTAATTGGAATAGGGGAAAGAACAAGTACCCAAGGCGTTGACTTTATAATTAATGAACTAAAAAAAAGAAAGTTAAATAGAAACATAATCGTACAGGAACTTCCTTCCCACCCTGAATCATTTATACATTTAGATATGGTATTTACCTTGCTTGATAAAGATAAATGTATGGTATATGAACCAATAATATTGAAACAAAATAAATATCAAACTATTCACATTAAAATTGATAATGGAGAGGTGCAATCAATCCAGAATGTTCAAAATATACCAGAAGCCTTAGCTTCATTAGGTATGAACGTAAAACCTATACTTTGTGGTGGTAAAGATGAATGGGCACAAGAAAGGGAACAATGGCACAGTGGGGCAAACTTTTTTGCGGTTGGGCCAGGTAAAGTTGTGGGTTATGGGCGCAATGTCAACACAATGAATGAGTTAAACAAAGCCGGTTTTGAAATCTTAAAAGCCAAAGATATAATAAAGGAAAAAGTTAAGCTGAATGATTATGAAAAATATGTTATCAGCATTGAAGGATCAGAGCTTTCAAGAGGTGGTGGTGGTGCACGATGTATGACCATGCCTATAAGGAGGAGAGAGGTTGATTGGTAGCTTAATAATATCTAATAAATGGAAAACAGAAATTTTTTAATTCGTGCAATTTTAATTTTGCTTTTATTAATACTAAAATTGAGAATTGATACAGGTGTTTTTCCTGACTTAAGTATTCCGTTTGTTGATTTATTTTTATTACTTATTGATATTATTATTAATCCAGATTTTCTATATGCCTATTTAATAATTCTATTTTTATTTTACTTGGGTTATAATATGGTTAAGTTAAAAAAGAACTTTGCTAATACTACCATTAAATATCTTTATGAAACTGAAAGAATAGAACAGGATGTTTTTGCTTTATTTTTGATAATGAGTAATTTATATAGTTTTTTTATTTCAGGAGAAGCTCCTTTGTTTATCATACTTATAGCACTTGGAATACTCATTCTTATTCTTGATTATAATAAACTAAGAACCTTAATAAACAAGATAAGATAGAAAAAATAATTGTAATAGTTAACTACAACCCACTATATTTTCGAAACATTTCCCATAGAACCACACCCGCCGAAACCGAAATATTTAAAGAATGTTTGGTTCCAAATTGTGGTATTTCCACACAAGAATCAGACAAGTCAACAATTTCCTGTTGTACACCTTTTACTTCATGACCGAAAATAAAAGCATATTTTTGATTAGGTTTTATACTAAAATCAGGCAAAGAAACACTGTTTTCAGCCTGTTCAATTGAAACAATATGATAGTCTTCATGTTTGAGTTTTTCAATAGTTTCTTTTGTCGATTCAGCATAAGACCAATCAACTGAATCTGTAGCACCAAGGGCTGTTTTGTGAATTTCTTTATTGGGGGGACTAGCTGTAATCCCACATAAATAAATATGATCAATTAAAAATGCATCTGAGGTCCTAAATACTGAACCAATATTATTAAGGCTACGGATATTGTCAAGAACAACCACAAAAGGTAGTTTTTTAGCACTTTTAAACTCCGTAATATCCTTCCTGTTTAACTCACTGTTCCTTAATTTTCTCATGGATGCTAAATTAAATTTTTATTTCAATATTTAAAACAAACAATAAATCTTGGCTTTAAAAAGAAATTACTTTAATTTTATACATTTTAAAATATATAACAATCTAATATATACTACAATGAATTTACATGAATATCAGGGAAAATATATTTTAAGCAAATATGGTGTTCCGGTACCTAAAGGAATAGTAGCTGACACTCCCGCAGCAGCCCTTCAGGCAGCACGCCAGATAAAAAAAGATGTTGGTGTTGACAGTTTTGCTGTTAAAGCACAAATACATGCCGGTGGGCGTGGTAAAGGTGGTGGTGTAAAAATCGCCAAATCACTTAATGAGGTAGAAGAGTTTGCTAAACAAATTTTGGGAATGACCCTGGTTACGCATCAAACCGGCCCTGACGGAAAAGAAGTGAATAAAGTATTAATAGAGCAAAGCATCTACTACCCAAATGAAAGTGGTGAAATAGATGTTGCCGAGTATTATATGAGTGTTCTGTTAAACCGTGCTACGGGTAAAAATGTTATTATGTATTCACCTGAAGGAGGTATGGATATTGAAAAAGTAGCAGCAGAAACACCGCATTTAATATTTAACGAAGAAATTGAGCCTGGTATTGGTTTAATGCCCTATCAGGCCAGAAAAATTGCTTTTAACCTTGGTTTAAATGGTCTTGCTTTTAAAAATATGGTGAAATTTGTTTCTGGTTTATACAATGCATATGTTGCAAGTGATGCAGCCATGCTTGAAATAAATCCTGTTTTTAAAACTTCTGATAATTTAGTTTTAGCCGCTGATTGTAAAGTTAATCTTGATGATAACTCTCTATATCGCCAAAAGGAATTTGCAGATATGCGTGATATTACTGAAGAAGATCCTGCAGAAGTAGAAGCTGGCAAATTTGACCTTAATTTTATTAAATTAGACGGGAATGTAGGCTGTATGGTAAATGGCGCTGGTTTGGCTATGGCCACTATGGATATAATAAAGCTTTCAGGTGGAGACCCTGCTAATTTCCTTGATGTAGGAGGTTCAGCAAATGCTGAAACTGTTGAAGCGGGCTTCCGTATTATTTTAAAAGATACGAACGTAAAAGCCATCCTGTTAAATATCTTTGGAGGGATTGTTCGTGGCGACCGTGTAGCACAAGGTGTTGTTGATGCCTATCAAAAAATTGGCGATATCAAGATTCCGGTAATCGTAAGATTGCAGGGAACTAATGCTATAGAAGGCAAACAATTAATTGATGATTCAGGTTTAAAAGTTCATTCTGCTATTACTTTGCAGGAAGCAGCTGATTTAGTTAAAGAATTGGTTTAATAAATAATGTGTCATGAATTCACGAATGAAATTAGTGTTTCGTGAATTCTTGGCAAATTAGTTTGTTAATCTATCAGTTAAATTTAATATTTCTAGTATAGAGCTCGCTTTATAAATAGGTTCCTTACGACGCTTATCAAGAGCTTTACCTGCTAGATCACTAGACCAACCACTAAAGCCGGTGAAAGCAATAATTGGTTTCTGCATTTGCCATGCAAAGGAGATTTCAGAAAGCGTACCTGCACCACCTGCAATAGCAATTATTAAATCTGCAGTATTAATAAGTATTTTGTTCCGGGCGGTACCTACCCCTGTAGGAATAACAATATCTGCATATTGATTTGCGTATATTGAAGATTCTTCAGGAATTATACCTATCGTTTGCCCAAATTGAAAGTTAGTTGAATTTTTAGCTCCTTTGAAAACTGCTTCCATTATACCACTTTTGCCACCATTTACAAGTATATATCCTTTAGAGGCCAACTTTTCACCAAGTTCCTGTCCAAAACGATAAATTTCTTTTGTGCACATATCATCACCAGGACCAATTATTCCAATAACCACTTTTCCCATTTTTTTGTTGTTTTTCTGTTAAAAAATAAAGATAAAACTAATTCGTTTTAAAAATAAAAGATTTTACTATTATCTTTATCTAACGGGACATATTTGATTAAACCAATATAAATAACTATATATGAAACACTTAACTACATTCACCCTTTTACTATTTGTCTGCTTTTCTGCTTTCGCCCAGGAAAATAAAGTAATAAAAACAAAAGGAAAATCATTAGTACAATGGTATCCGGAAGTTGAATCGCTGAATGATACAAAAGAACGAGCATTGCAAATAGCAAAAATTAATGCCCTGGAAAATGTTTTTGGGATATTGGTCATGCAAGGAAATACCATTTATGTTGAGAACAAGAAAACAGGTGAAAAAGTTGAAACAAACACTACTTTTAAAATGATTGGTAGTACAGCAGTTAAAGGTGAAATAATTCAGGTAGTTAAAAAAAGTTTTAAAGAAATTAAGAAGAAAGAAAAAGCCCCGGGCTTAAAGAAGAAAAAGATAACATATATTGAATGCAAAGTTGAATTGCATGCAAAAGAGTTAAAAGATACGAAAATTGAAATTGAAACCTTTCCGCTAAATACAAGTAAAATAATAAAACCTATAACTGACTTTTACGAGGGTGATGACTTATTTTTATATTTTCGTTCACCAGTAAATGGTTTCCTTACAGTGTATTTAGATGATAATGACAATGCCCAATGTTTGCTTCCCTACACAAAAATGCCAAAGGGTTTTGAAGAAGCAATGCCAGTTATAGCAGACAAGGAATATCTTTTCTTTTCGGATAAACCTGAATTTAATTATTTTGAGGAGGATGATTTTTTTGCAGAAGATACCTATGAGCTATACAGCAATACCGAAAAAGATATAAACCGTTTATATGTTGTTTTTTCCAAAAAACCTTTGAATAAACCTATTTTAAAGGCTGATAATAACACAGAGGTATTGCTTGAGTTAGACAAAGAAGATTATACATTACCCAGGGTAATTAAATCAAAAACTTTTCAGGAATGGTTACTAAAGATTCAACAAATTCGTGACGACCTGGTTATTAAAAACATAATAATTAGTATTGAAAAAGAAAAGTGATGAATTCTTAATTAGGCTAAGGAAAAGGCTGAGGCTAAGGAAGTTTTAATAAACTTTATCGGGTTTTAATATATTTGAAAAACAGGCAAGAAAAAATATTCAAAAAGAAATTGACGAGCTTTTATAAAAACCTACTCATTTTTGTTCGGGAACTATGAGAAAACTACTTTGTATAAATAGTTCTTCTAATGACCCTTACATTAATCTGGCAACGGAGGAGTATTTATTAAAAAATACTGACCACGATGTTTTTATGCTTTATACAAATATTCCTTCCATTATAATTGGTAAGCATCAAAATGCATTATCTGAAATTAACCTTGATTATGTTGAAAAAAATAAATTAAAAGTCGTTCGGCGACTTTCGGGTGGCGGAACTGTTTACCATGATTTAGGCAATTTAAATTATTCCTGGATAAAGCATAGTGAACAAGGTAAAATAATTGATTTTAATAAATATACAGCTGATATTTTGATGTATCTCCAATCCTTACCTGTTAACGCCACTAGAAATAAAAATAATGATTTGTTGATTGATGGAAAAAAAATTTCCGGAAATGCAGAACATCTTTTTAAAAACAAACTGATACACCATGGAACCCTATTATTTTCTTCTGAACTAAATAAACTAAACCATGCAATACAAGCAGATTTAGGCCGCTTTGAAGGTAATGCAGTTCAGTCAAAAAGGAGCAGGGTAACAAATATTAGTTATTATTTAAAAAAAGATATTTCAATAAAAAAATTTCGCCTGGATTTATTTCATTTTATCATTGCAATATATTCTAATGCAGTAGAATATCAGCTCTCAGAAAAAGAATTAGGTTTTATCAAACAACTTTCTGCTGAAAAATATAATAATTGGGAATGGAATTTTAGTTACTCGCCTAAATATCTGTTTAAAAAAGAATTACAAATTCAAAATAATACTTTATCAATTAGTTTAAACATAAAAAAAGGCAAAATTTCAAAAATTGAATTTATCGGGAACTTTTTTGCTGACGAAGAAATAAGTATTTTTAAGCAAAATATGATAGGAGTACGGCATAGAAAAGAAGATATACAAAAGGCCATTCGAACAAAAAATTTTGAAGGTATTTTAAATAAACTATCAGTTGAAAAATTACTTGAATTATTTTTTTAAGATGATAATCCAGTCATATTCCAAATAGTCACAGAATATCTATAATTAAAGCCATGCTCTGCGTCTTGGCGACTTTGTCCCGATTTTCGGGATAAACTGTGAGATAAAAATTTAACGAAGTATTATTTATAATGAACTCTGTAATTATAGTTGCCGGAGGCTCAGGCAGCCGGTTTAAAAGCGAAATACCAAAACAGTTTATTGAATTAAATGGAAAACCCATTTTAATGCATAGCATAACAGCTTTTTATAAATACCAGGAAAATATTGAAATTATTGTTGTTTTACCTGAACATCAGGTAGATTATTGGCATTCACTATGCAAAAAGCATAATTTTAAAATAAAACACAAAGTTGAAAATGGTGGAAAAACCCGGTTTGAATCTGTAAAAAACGGACTTGATACTGTGAAGAATTCACAAAACCTAATTGCGATACATGATGGTGTAAGACCTTTAGTTAGCGAAAATACTATAGAGCGCTGTTTCCGGGAAGCTGAAATTTCAGGTAATGCAATTCCGGCAATCCTATCGGTAGATTCCGTCAGACAAGTATCAATTGAGACTAATTTCCCCATTGACCGTTCAAAATTAAGATTAATACAAACCCCACAGGTATTTAAAATTGATATCCTGAAAAAAGCTTACAGACAAAAATATAAGAATAGTTTTACTGATGATGCCAGTGTTGTTGAGGCCATGTGTGAAAAAATTAACTTAGTTGAAGGGAACCGGGAAAACATTAAAATTACCAATAAAATTGACCTGGTAATAGCCAAGGCTTTATTTGAAATTTAATTTTTTTTATGAGTTTATTAAAATATATATTACTAGGATGTTTAATCTTCATAAGTTTAGAATCAATATCTCAGTCAATGGAAAAAAAGAAAAATATATATTTAATTCCCGGTCAGGGAGCAGATGAAAGACTATTTAAAAATTTAAAATTTGATACTACGCTATTTAATATTTATCATGTAAAATGGAAAATTCCAAATAAAGGAGAAGATTTAAAATCATATGCATTAAGGTTATCCTCGCAAATTGATAGAAGCAAAGAGTTTTATTTAATAGGAGTATCACTAGGAGGCATGGTAGCAACAGAAATCAATGAGATATTAAACCCGAAAAAAGTAATACTAATTTCGAGTGCTAAATGCAGAAGTGAATTGCCTTTTCAATATAGGTTCCAAAAAGCCATCCCTATCTATAAAATCATCCCAAAAAAGATAATTAAAAAGTCTACATTTATTGCGCAGCCTTTATTTGAACCTGACAGTAAAAAAGAGAAAGAAACCTGTATTGCCATGTTAAAGGATAAAGACCCGGTTTTCTTAAAACGAACTATTGAAATGATTATTAATTGGGATAGAATAGATTTCGATTCCAATATTGTACATATTCATGGAAATAATGATCATACAATACCAATTAAAAATGTGAATTACAATTTTCTAATTGAAGACGGTTCCCATATGATGATATTAACTCGAACTCATGAAATTAGTGAAATACTTTTATCCTTAATACAGGATACAAACTGAATTCTAACCTGAATAATTCA
>JBDLJL010000024.1:0-42920 GCA_039714415.1 Bacteroidota bacterium | reverse complement strand
CACCTTTATGATCCAGAATTTCAACTCCTGATAATATGTCCTTTAGAATCTTCATTAACCTAAATACAATGTAATTCTTTGATTTTTCTTTATTAATGTGCCTGGTTGAACCGATTGTTCCTTTATAATTCCACGTCCCTTAACAGTAACATTTACTCCAAGGCTTTCCAAAATGTATAGGGCATCTTTTAATGCCATCCCTTTAACTTTTGGAACTTTATTCCTGGTAACCAAACGGTTTTGATATTCCACAAAGCGTTCATGCCGCTTTGTAACAACCCAGGCAGACCTAACACTATGCCTTCCTTTAATTGGGATTCGTAACTGATTAAAAACAATATCCAGGTCAGTTCGGTTACCATCTTTTGAAAAAGGAATTCCATTTGATGGATAGCTCAGACTTTTTCCAAAATCTATTTCTTTTTGCATTTCAGTACTTGACGCATAAACTTTATCTGCAATTTTCTTAAAAACAGGGGCAGCAACAATGCTCCCATAATAAGTCCGGTTTGATTTTGTTTTCACAAGCACAATGCAGGAGTATTTCGGATTATCGGCAGGAAAATAACCTGCGAATGAAGCCTGATAGGTAAATCTGTTTGAAGAATCCTTATAGCCACCACCTTTTTGAGCAATTTGAGCTGTTCCGGTTTTACCTGCAATTTTAAAATTTGAGCTGCGAATATTTTTTGCAGTTCCGTTTTCCACAACCCCTTCAAGCATACTCTGTGCCTTCTTTATAGTTTCCTTTGAACTAATTGAAGGGTTAATGATCTCAGTTTTTGCCACTTCTATAATTTTTCCATATTGTCGGATTGCCTTAACTAATTTTGGCTTTACCATTACACCATCATTTGCTACGGCATTAAAAAAATTCAGGGTCTGTAAAGGTGTTAATAATACCTCATAGCCAATAGACATTTGAGGCAAAGAAATACCTGACCAACCACTCCCATTAGGAAATTTTATCAGGGGTTTTCTTTCACCAGCTATTTCAATTCCGAGAGATTCATTTAAATTCATTGAATATAGCCGTTTTACAAATTTATCGGGTTTATCCTTATACGCCTGAAAAATAATCCTGGATATTCCCACATTAGAGGAATACTCAAAAGCCTGTTTTACGGATATTTTTCCATAGCCTCCGATTTTTGTATCCCTAATAAAGAAATTATGATACTTAATTAAACCATTGCCAGTATTCACACTATCCTTTAAATCAACATAACCATCTTCAAGGGCAACCATTAAAGAGGGCAGTTTAAATGTGGAACCCGGCTCTGTTCTTTCCCCTATCACATAATTATATGCTTCTTCAAATTTTCCTTTTTTGTTTTTTTTAAGGTTTACAATAGCCTTTATATCACCTGTTTTAACCTCCATTAGTACAACTATACCATGTTCAGCATCATGTTTTATCAATTGATCCGACAAAGATTGATGTGCAAAATCCTGAAAATTAAGATCAATTGTAGTAATTATATCCTTACCACTTTCCGACCTGTAATTATTTTGTTCGGATACCGGCACCCAATTCCTGCCCACTTTCCTCATTAATGTAAGGGTATTGTTCCCTTTTAGCTCATTATCAAAAGAACCCTCCAAACCTACAGACACACCATTTTTTATGTAACCTATTGTACGTGAAGCAAGCATGCCAAAAGGACGGATTCTTTTTTTGGTTTCAATTACGATAAGTCCACCTCTAAATTGCCCCAATTTAAAAATGGGAAACTCTTTGAGTCTTTTTAATTCGGCATAGTTTACATTTTTTTTAACCAGATGATACATTGATTTTTTTTTCCTGGCCTTTTGAAACTCTTCCAAATATTTATTTTTACTTTTATTTTTAAACAAAGTTGCCAATGAATCAGAAAGTGCAGCAATATAATTTGTAAATGTGGTATCAGCTAACGAACTGCTACCCAAATCCATCCTAATTTCATAAAACGCTGTTGAAGTTGCCAATATTCTTCCATCAGCAGCACAAATATCACCTCTGTCCGGATTTGTTTTTTCATATCTGAATTGCAACACCTCTGCCTGCGCTTCCCATTTTTTATTTTCCCAAAATTGGAGATAGAATATCTTAGCAAGAATAAATAAAGTGACAATTGCAACACCTATATATATTACACCAAGTCTCCAGCTTATGTCTTCTCTTAGCTTCATTTATTCTTTTACTTTTATAATAATTTTTTCAGGTGGTTTTTTAAGCTCCTCTATGTCCAGTTTTTTCTTCCGAACCAGACTAATCACCTCAGACTCCTTACTCAAAGACATTAATTCATTAGCATTTGAAACGGAATATGCCCTTAGCTCTTTTACTTCCTTCTGTGTTTCTATTATATCTATCAGTACATTTTCAGTTTGGTACTTATTGTATATATATATTACAGTCAAAAAAACAACAAAAAGAATATACCACAGGTTCTTCATTAATTGCTCACGGGCAAAAAAATCACCGTTAATTATTTCACGAAATGAAAAAGTTCCCTGTGATCCTGACTTATCATTATTTCCCTTTACTTTACTCATTATCCCGCACCTGGTATTTTGTCTTATTTTTTAAACAACTTAGCAATACTTTGTCTTTTTCCTTTTGTCTTTTTTCTTATACTTTTTCCGCTATTCTTAATTTTGCACTTCTTGACCTGGGATTAATTTCAATCTCCTCTTCTTTTGGAACAATTACTTTTTTGTTCACTGGTTTAAGAGGTGTTTCATAATTTCCATAAATGTCTTTATCAATTTTACCCTGACAATTACCACTTCTTATATAATTTTTCACATATCTGTCTTCAAGCGAATGATAGCTAATAATAGCCAACCGTCCATTTTTATTGATTAAATCGCCAGTGGCATTCAAAAATTCCTCTAAAGCTCCAATTTCATCATTCAGTTCAATTCTGATTGCCTGAAAAACCTTGGCAAGGTATTTATTTTCCTGATTTTTTGGTGTTTCATCTTTTATCATATCAACAAAGCTGGCTATGCTCGAAATTTTCTGTGTTTTTCTCTCAGCTACTATACGTTTGGCCAATCTACCGGCATTTTTAATTTCACCATAGTGTCTAAACATATTTATTAAATCAATTTCAGAGTATTCAATAAGTAAATCAGCCGCTGATTTTATCATTTCTTTATTCATCCTCATGTCGAGTTTTGCATCAGCCTTAAATGAAAACCCTCTTGACTTAGCATCTATATGAAATGACGATATCCCCAAATCAGCCAAAATACCATCAACTTTCTTTATATTATAATATCTAAGATAATTTTTAATAAACCTGAAATTACTATGAATAAATAAGAACCTATTATCATTAATTATGTTTGTACGGGCATCATCATCCTGGTCAAAAGCTATTAATCGGCCATCACCCAAATTCTTTAAGATTTCTTTTGAATGCCCACCACCACCAAATGTCACATCAACATAAACACCCCCAGGCTTAATATTTAAGCCCTGTATACATTCTTGAAGCAATGCGGGTGTGTGGTAATTTGACATAAAATATTAACTATAATCGATTTATAAATTTTAATGCTTAAGCCGGATCTAATCCGCCAAGAATATTTTCAGCCAAACCGGCAAATTTATCTTCATCAATATCATTATTTTCATAAATTTCTTTAGCCCAGATCTCAATCTTTTTATCCTGCCCGGACATATAAACGTCTTTACCTATATTAGCAAGATCCAACAACCTTTTTGGCAACAACAAACGGTTGCTTGCATCCAATGACACCTCCGCGGTTCCCCTGTAATATGCCCTTAACAATTGGCTGTGTTCCTTATTATACGGATTCAATTTACTCCTTAAAAGTTCGTTCTGTTTTTCCCATTCATCTATTGTGTAGAGAATCAAACATTTTTCATAGATATCCTTTTTAATGACAAACCGGTCACCAGCTGTTACCGGCATATGCTTCTTAAAAGCAGCCGGAATTAAGGCTCTTCCTTTTGAATCGATTTTACATAAATAGTCACCTATAAAACTTGCCATAGCACTATACAATCATTAAATAACCCCGATTTTCAATTATAATTTTACATATAAACAACAATTTCGGGTTTTCAACCGATAAAAATACAGATTATTCCCCAAAATAATACACTTTTTCCCACATTTTCCCACTTTTTTCAAAAAAGTTATTCACAATTAATTAAATAGTTTTTATTATTAACTATTATTGCTATCATTTCAGGGAATAATTTTCAAATTTCTTATCCGTTATCCAGAATGGGAAAACCATTTATTCCACAAACAATAAAAATATAAAAGAGACATAAATCCTGCACATATTTCAGGTAGATTATCATTTTTTTTCTATAATTTTGCTAATATTAGAATTTTCCTTGGTATTGAAGCATATTTAAAAGTGCTTTACCTTTCTGATGAAACTTTTAAACAAAAAAATAAAAGCTTTGAAATTACATTTGGGAGTCCAATTCCTAATGGAATATATAGTAAAACAATGAACCATTATGATTAAGCTAATAAAGTAAAAGAACATGTTTTTTTATTGATAGAAGACAAAAATGTAGGTTTCAAATTTAATTAACTATCTTCAAGAGATGAGCAATAAAGATATTAAAGACATAATACCCGCAATTGACAAAAGACTATTAATTAAAGAGTTAAACAGTGATCGTTTTGTAAGAAAAACAAACTATGGAAATAAAGAAATTTACATAATTTCGCATCATGATTCACCAAATGTTATGCAGGAAATTGGCAGGCTGAGAGAAATAACGTTCAGGCTAGCTGGTGGAGGAACAGGCAAAAGTGTAGATATTGATGCTTATGATATAGCAGAACAACCATACCAACAGTTAATTGTGTGGGACCCTAAAAAAAAAGAAATAATTGGTGGTTATCGATTCATTAATTGCAACGATTACATTCCAAAAGACAAAGATGGCAATATTAAATTAGCAACAACCGGACTATTTAATTTCTCTGAAAGATTTGTGAATGAGTTCCTGCCACATACTATAGAACTTGGTCGCTCATTTGTTCAACCCGAATACCAGGCAAGTAAAATTGACCGCAAAGCACTATTTTCACTAGACAATTTATGGGATGGACTTGGTGCTTTAGTTGTGCTAAACCCGAATATTAAATACTTTATTGGTAAAATGACCATGTATCAGAATTATGACATGTATGCCAGGGATGTAATTTTTCATTTTTTTAAAAAATACTTTCATGATGAAGATACTTTAGTTTATCCGAAAGAACCTTTAATCATGAAAACAGATCAAAAAGAATTAGCTGGATTGTTTAATGGCGCTAATTACAAAGAGGATTATAAAATCATGAATCGAATAGTGCGTGACCGTAAAGAAATAATTCCACCACTTTTTAACACCTATATGAACCTTTCACCTAAAATGAGAGTATTTGGGACAGCAATAAACAACCATTTTGGTGGCGTTGAGGAAACCGGCATTATGCTAACCATTGATGACATTTATGAATCAAAAAAGGACAGGCATATTTCTACTTTTTCGGCATAGGTTAATTATTGGAAATTCAGATATCCTTACCTATCTTGGAATTGACTCTGTCGCATTTTGGCAGATCTGATATAATAAAAATTTATTGTTGCGGGTTACAAGTTGCAGGTAAATTAATTTTACTAACTTGCAACTTGTAACCCGTAACGTTTTAATGTGACAAACCCTAATTTACGAACAAACCTATCTAACAAGCTGATTACCATAAAATGGATCAGGAGTTCTGAAATTAGTAGTTGTTAATCTTGAATAAAAACCAATTACTAATTACCAGCTACTTAATATGCCCTTCCTTTTTTTCCTTCTACAAAATTAATAAATGAGTTATTAACAACCTTGTTCCCACCTGGTGTCGGGTAATTACCAGTAAAATACCAATCACCTTTATCATTTGGGCACGCCTTATGCAAGTTTTCAATACTTTGATACACGATTTCAACTTCCGCATTTATATCCTTTGAGGTAAGCATCTTGCTTATCATTTTAGAAACTTCTTGTGGTGTAAATGGATCGTAAATTTCTTTCACGTAGTTTACAATTTCTTCCTTAGGCAAATTTTGCTGAGCTTTTGCTTTCTTATAGACTTTATTTATCACCTCTTCTTTACCGGATTCTTTCAACAATTCAATAGCTGCCCTAAATGCAATAAAATCATTCAATTTTGCCATATCGATCCCGTAACAATCAGGATACCTTATCTGAGGTGATGACGAAACAACGACAATTTTCTTTGGCCCCAGACGGTCAAGTATCCTTAAAATACTTTTTTTCAAAGTAGTCCCCCTAACAATAGAATCATCAATTATAACAAGGTTATCCTCACCAGGTTTTATTGTACCATAGGTTATATCATAAACATGCTCAACCATATCGTCACGCCCCTCGTCCTGACTAATAAAAGTTCGCAATTTAACATCTTTAACAGCAATCTTTTCAACCCTAGGTCTGTGAGCTAATATCTGTTTGAGTCTTTTCCCATTTAAACTATCTTTATTTTTCAAGATTTCAGTTCGTTTATTTTCGCACATATAACTTTCAACTTCCTGAACCATCCCATAAAAAGCAGTTTCAGCAGTATTAGGGATAAAAGAAAAAACAGTTCTATCTAAATCACCATCTATTGTTTTAATAATTTCAGGAACAATTAGCTCACCAAGTTTTTTTCGTTCGCGATAAATATCTAAATCACTTCCACGTGAAAAATAAATTCGCTCAAAAGAACAAGATTTCCTTTCCAAAGGCTCCCTTATCAGTTTTTGGGAAACTTCACCATCTTTTTTTACTATAAGTGCATATCCCGGTTTTATTTCCTGAACCTCATCGTAGGCTGAGTTCATAACAGTTTGAATAACTGCCCTTTCCGAAGCAACCACAGCTATTTCATCATTGGTGTAATAAAAAGCAGGTCTTATACCGGATGGATCCCGCATTACAAAAGAATCACCATGACCAATTAAACCTGCAATGGCATATCCGCCATCCCAACGTTTACTTGATTCTTTTAATACACTCTGAATATCAATATTTTTTTCAATTTGAGAACTAATTTCCTTATTAGAGTACCCCCTGCTTTTATATAAATTAAACAATGCCTGGTTCTCTTCATCAAGGAAATGACCAAAGTTTTCAAGAATAGTAACAGTATCAGAATAATCTTTCGGGTGCTGTCCCAGATTTATAAGGATATTAAACAACTCATCGACATTGGTCAAGTTAAAATTCCCTGCCAAAACGAGGTTTCTTGATTTCCAATTGTTTTGACGACTAACAGGGTGAACATTATCGATACTATTTTTCCCAAAAGTACCATACCTTAAATGGCCAAGGTAAAGTTCACCAGCGAATGGGACATGCTCCTTAGCCCAAAGTGGATCTTTAATCCTCTCAGGGTTCTTCTCCTCAATACGTTGTATAACCCCTCGGATATTATCAAACACATCTTTAATAGGCATTTCTTTCATAGACCTACTCCTGTGGATGTATTTAGTCCCCGGTCCTGTATCAAGTTTTACATTTACAACCCCAGCTCCATCTTGTCCCCTGTTATGTTGTTTTTCCATCAACAGATAAAGTTTATTCAAACCATACATCCATGTTCCATACTTACTATGGTAATATTCAAGTGGTTTTAATAACCTGATAAGTGCTATTCCACATTCGTGCTTAATCTGGTCGCTCATTTTACCTAACAAAATTATGGCAACCTCTGTAAGTGTAAATTTTAAGAGGTCACCTAATGTATTTATTTTTTGATTTAAAACTACAAGTTGTCTCTTAAAATCTCAGATTCAACAACATAACAATTAGGATATTCCCTGACTAATTTTTTACGAAAACTTTCCGCTTCAATTCTGGTTCTGAAGTCTCCAACCAGAATTTTAAAATACGGTGAATGATGCACCAAATGAGGTTCAACATCCGGATACCAATTCCTTATTTTGAGCTTAACCGAATTTGCCTGGGTCCGCGCATTTTTGCCTGACCCCATATATACACGAATCCGCCAACCTCTAATTTCAATATCTTCCTTATTCAGTTCTTTATGATATTTTATGATATTTATCAATTTAGAGTTCCCGTTAATGAATACCTGCGCATTGTTACTACCGTAGCCATCTGACATCAATCCGGTTTGTGCAAGTTCAATTCTTCTTTGTTGTGCAAAAACACTGATTGATAAGAAGCAGGCTATAAATATTAAAACTATTTTTCTCATCCAATTAAATTTTTACTTAGTATTTAAAATTCAATCTAACAATTTTAGAAATAATTAAATTTTCCTTCACAAAAACCAATATGAAGGTTCATCAGAATGTATGTTATTATAGTCCCACAAAAGTAGATAATTATTAAAAGAATTGAAGTTTTTTTTTACAATCTCTTAAAGATTTAACATTTATAAATACTTTTGTGATTCAATTATTAAACAAACAAATGGACAACAACTACCCAAACAGACAAAATCTTAGTGAGTTTGAGCTAATCAAACATTTAACAGATAAAATAAAAATAAAAAACAAAGAAACAATTTACGGAATTGGTGACGATGCAGCGGTTATTGAATATCCAGACACCCAAACAGTTGTTACTAATGACCTTTTAGTTGAAGGAGTTCATTTTGACCTGGCATACGTTCCTTTAAAGCATTTAGGCTATAAGGCAGCCATTGTTAATTTTTCAGATGTTTATGCCATGAACGCAGTTCCAAAACAATTAATTATTTCTATCGCTGTATCAAATCGGTTTTCATTGAGTGCAATTGAAGAGTTCTATTCAGGTTTGCAGTTGGCTTGTGACAATTATCAGGTTGATTTGGTGGGTGGTGACACCTCAACATCTGTAAGAGGAATGTTTTTGAGTTTAACAGCAATTGGGAGTGCGCCTAAAGAGCAATTAGTATACCGAAAAAATGCAGAAGTCAATGACCTTATTTGTGTTACCGGTGATTTAGGTGCTGCTTTTATGGGCTTACAATTATTAAAAAGAGAAAATGAAATGTTTCAAGCTGATCCTAATATGCAACCTGAGTTAGACGGGTATGATTACATACTTCAACGACAATTAAAACCTGAAGCAAGACATGATATCATTAATTTTTTGGCCAATGAAAAAATTCTTCCCACTTCAATGATTGATATCTCAGATGGACTTTCATCTGAAATAATCCATATTTGCAACAGTTCAAATGTGGGATGTAAAATATTTGAAGATAAAATACCCATTGCCAGTGAAACAGCAAAAATGGCTGAAGAATTTGGAATAGACCCTCTAATTTGCGCCCTTGATGGTGGTGAAGACTATGAGTTATTATTCACTGCCAAACAAAAAGATTACGATAAGCTCAAATCACAAGCAGGGATAAGCATTATTGGGCACATAATAAATAAATCTGACGGTACGTCATTAATAAGTGAGAGCGGATCTATTATACCTTTACAAGCAAAGGGATGGAACGCATTTGACAACAGCAATTAGAATGGTAGTTAGTGGCTGAACGAAAACAGGCAATTAATTATTATTTTACAAATCTAATAATTGAAAATTAATTTTATTACGATATGCGATTTACGATTAGTTGACTTACGATGTTTCCCCAAATCGAATAATCGTAAATCTACAATCGCTAATCGTAAATCATTTTTTTCTTAGCCAAACAACATTGAATGACCAGAATCACTAATTAATCCCACGCATAACACCACGTTTAGAGTCTTTAATAAACTCTAGGATATAATTGCGTTCAAAAGAAGCGGGCACTTCTTTTTCAATTTTTATTATGGCGTCAGAGTTATTATAATTTTCCGAATATAAAATCCTGTAAACCTCTGTAATTTCATTTATACGATCACTCTTAAAATTACGTCTACGCAAACCAATTGAATTAACGCCTACATATGAAATGGGCTCTCTTGCAGCAGTAACATAAGGAGGAACATCCTTTCGGACAAGTGTTCCACCTGAAATCATAACGTGTGCACCAATATTTACAAACTGATGGACTAATACTGATGCGCTTAAAATAGCAAAATCATCAATTACTACTTCACCAGCAATTTGGCAAGCATTTCCTATAATCACGTTATTTTTAATATTGCAATCATGGGCAACATGAGAGTAAGCCATTAACAAACAATTATTTCCAACGGAAGTTTTTCCTCTTGCAACCGTAGCTCTATTAACCGTTACACATTCCCGAATTGTAGTATTATTACCAATTTCAACAACAGTTTCTTCACCCTTAAATTTTAAGTCTTGTGGTATAGCTGAAATTACGGCACCCGGGAAAATTTTACAGTTCTCACCAATCCTTGCACCTTCCATAATAGTAACATTTGATCCAATCCAGGTACCTTTGCCAATTTCAACATTTTTATTTATGGTAACAAAAGGTTCAATAACTACATTATCAGCAACTTTTGCTTCTGGATGAACATATGCTAATGGTTGATTCATATATTAAATAAATTGTTAAATTATTAATGTATTAAATTGTTGTTAGGTAACAATAGAGCAACATAACAATGACTTTTTTATTAAATTCTATTCCAAACAACAAAAATACTAAATTTTAAATTCAAATTTACTTATCTTTTGTTATTTGTGCCATAAATTCACCTTCAGCAACAACATTTTCACCAACAAACGCCTGGCCTTTCATATTTGCAATACCACGTCTTATTGGTGAAAGTAACTCCAATTTAAATATCAAAGTATCACCTGGAACAACTTTTCGTTTAAATTTCACCTTATCCATTTTCATGAAATAGGTAAGGTAGTTTTCAGGATCAGACACTGTACTCAGTACTAAAATACCACCGACCTGTGCCATTGCTTCTACAATAAGTACGCCAGGCATAACAGGTTCTTCAGGAAAATGCCCGACAAAAAAGCCCTCGTTAAGCGTTACATTTTTTAAGCCAATAACTTCAAGGCTGTCCATCTGTAATATTTTATCCACAAGCAAAAACGGTGGTCTGTGAGGAAGTATCTTTTTTATATCATTAACATTCATTAAAGGGTCAGACACATCTAAAACAGGTGCAATATTCTTTCCCCTTTTCTTTTTAATTACGCGTTTTATTTTCTTTGCAAATTCAACATTTGAAGAATGACCCGGGCGGGTTGCAAGAATTTTACCTTTAATAGGAACACCAACCAAAGCCAGATCACCTAAAAGATCCAATAATTTATGTCTTGCTGGCTCATTAGCAAAAATAAGATCTTCATCATTTAATATCCCCCTGTCTTTAACTTTCACACGTGGCTTTCCAAATAAATCTGCCAAACGATCTAGTTCTTCCTGGGTAGTCTCCTTTTCAATTATAACAATTGCATTATCTAAACTACCACCTTTTATCAAATTGTTCTTTAGCAGGAATTCAAGTTCTCTAAGAAAAACAAAAGTTTTACACTCGGCAATTTCTTCTTTATACTCGTTTAGTGAACTAAGCGTGGCATATTGATTACCCAAAACCGATGAATCATAGTCTATCATCACATTAACACTAAAATCTTCATCAGGAAAAGTCATTAATTCTATTCCATTTTCTTCATCAGAATAACTTATATTATTAGTAACAACAAAAAAATCTTTATTTGCCTCCTGATCTACTATTCCTGCTTCAGAAAACACTTTCACATATGATTTAGCACTACCATCAAGGATAGGTGTTTCAGGAGCATTAATTTCAATTAAAAGGTTGTCAATTCCCATTCCATAAGCTGCTGACAAAACATGCTCAACTGTACCGACCCTGGCACCATGTTCTTCAATAACTGTACTACGCGAAGTATCCACAACATTTTCAACTAATGCCCTAACCAAAGTCTTTTCATCTAGGTCGACCCGCTGAAATATATATCCATGATTTATAGGTGCCGGTTTAAAAGTTATAGTAACATCCATTCCTGTGTGGAGGCCTACACCTTTCAGGCTTACTGATTTTGCTATTGTTTTCTGTTTCTCAGCCATTTGATTTTACTTTTTTTTCACAAAGTCTTATTTTGTGCTATTCTTTTTTAAATCTTCTATTTCTCTTTTCAGGTTATAAACTTCTCTGCGTAAATCAGGCAATGTTTTAAAAACGATACTTGATTTTTTAAAGTTTGCCAAACCAATAGCAGGTGTCCCAAGTAAAGCAACTCCTTTTTCTTTTATATTATTTGCGATACCAGCTTGGGCACCAATTTTTACTCCATCGGCAATATTAATATGCCCGGCAAATCCAACCTGGCCTCCTATTAAACAGAGTCGTCCAATTTTGGTTGAACCTGATATCCCCGTTTGAGCAGCAATAAAAGTCCGTTCACCTATTTCTACATTATGTGCAACCTGTATTAAATTATCCAGTTTTGCACCTTTCCTTATTATTGTTGAACCTATTGTAGCCCTGTCTACAGTCGTATTTGCTCCAATTTCAACAAAATCCTCTATAATTACATTGCCAACCTGAGGCACTTTTTTATGTTCATCGTCCATCTGCGGAGCAAAACCAAAACCATCAGCTCCAATAACTACCCCTGAATGAATTATACAATCACTTCCAATTTTACAATCACTATAAATCCTTACGCCTGGATAAAGAATTGTATTAGACCCAATTTCAACATTTTCGCCTACATAAACCTGAGGGTAAATCTTTACATTATCTTCTATTCTAGCATTATTGCTAACTACAGAAAATTCCCCAATATAGGTATTCTCTCCTAACTCAGAACCCTCATGAACACTTGCCCGTTCATCAACACCAACCATCTGTTGTTGCTTATCATGTTGATACATTTCTAACAATAAAGCGAAAGCTTTATAAGCATCTTCAACTCTGATTAAG
Organism: Bacteroidota bacterium; assembly: GCA_039714415.1. Lineage (GTDB taxonomy): Bacteria > Bacteroidota > Bacteroidia > Bacteroidales > NBLH01 > NBLH01. Next base: position 30,062 of record JBDLJL010000024.1, on the reverse strand, counting down.
GTGCAATTTACAGGTTTTTGAAGTTTTAGATTATTATTAACTAATACTATTGATGATTCTGTAGAGTAAATATAACTTTCATATTTAGGATTGGCCAAAAAAGATAAAGTACCATTTTTGCCCTCTTCTATTTTTGATATATTATTCACTTCAACACTTGCCTCACCCTCAACATTCCCATTAAGAAAGGCCGCAATATTTTCAGCTGTAAATTTCATTTCTGCAAAATTTTTGCAAAATTAGTAATATTTAATTATTTTCAATACTTTTTTTTTCATCCATCAGAAAATATCCACAAAAAATTGCAAAGTACTAAATTTGAATATCTTTAGGATAGCATAGAAAAAATTTCTCAACAATTTGAGATAAAACAGCTACATTTGACACATCAGATGCAACAGCAATATCCCGCAGCTCATTATTTTTACTAAGAATATTAATCTTTTCATCTTTTTTCTCACTATATGCGTTATTTCTAACAGAATTGGCAAACACAATAAAATTAATATCTTTTTTTTCAATATTCAATTTTTCCATTGTCAAATTTCGAATTCTATCCAGCATAGTATTGCTAAAGGGTTTTTCCTGAAGTTCAATTTTCAATAAATTTCGGTTAATGATACTTTTACTTAAAAAAGACAATATGAAATCATCATGATATTGCCACTGTTTTATAGATACAAAAACATCATTATCATCAAGCCGTGCATATACCTCTAATGGTATCAGCCCTCCAGTGCTTTCCATCAATACCTTTTCAGAATTTATTTTATTATCAAAAAAATATTTTAAGGTCGGTGTTAAAAAAACATCTGATCCATAAGCATATAAATCTTTGGCCCTCAAAAGAACTTTTATTAGCATTTGCTCTGCAACTACAACAGTTTTATGGAGATAAACCTGCCAATACATAAGTCTCCGGGCAATCAGAAATTTCTCAACTGAATAAATCCCCTTTTCTTCAACCACTAATTCATCCTCTAATGTATTTAACATTTTAATAATTCTGTCTGACCCAACAACCCCTTCAGAAACCCCTGTAAAAAAGCTATCCCTTCTCAAATAATCCAACCTATCCATATCCAGTTGACTGGATACCAACTGATGCAAAAACTTTCTTTTGTACGATCCTTTAAATATTTCCATTCCCAACTTAAGTCTCCCATCAAATGCTTTATCAAGCTCACCCATAAAGAGTAATGAAATTTCTTCATGGGATACATTTTCAACAAAAACATATTCAAGAGAGTGTGACAATGGCGGATGACCGATATCATGCAATAATACAGCTATTAAAGTAGCTTCCTCTTCTTCATCGGTAATATTTACACCTTTATCTTTTAAAACCTGTAAAGCTTGTTTCATTAAGAAAGTAGCTCCAAGAACATGCTGAAAGCGTGAATGCGTAGCACCCGGATAAACATAACTTGTAAGACCTAATTGTTTTATCCTTCTTTGTCGTTGAAAAAAAGGATGCTGTATGATGTCAAATATTAATTCCGAAGGCATATTTATAAAACCATAAATAGGATCGTTTACAATTTTAAGTTTGTTAAGTTGATATTTTAACACCCGGATAAATTAATTTTAAATGATAATGTATGGTTAATTTAAATTCAAACATAATACTATTTGTTTAAATTTCTGCAATTTTTAAGAAAAATATTACCAATCAGGCTTTTTTTACAGCTAATATTTTGAGTATTAATTAATATTGTATACTTTCGCAGCCGAGATGAAAGGCAGTTTTAGGGGACATGAGTCCCCTATTTTATTAAACATGTGATGATAAATAAACAATTTGTTCAAAATATTGTTGAAGAAGAAGTAGGTGCCCTGAATATCTTTTTAATTGATTTACAGATAAGTAATTCAAACTCTATAAAAATTTTGTTAGACTCTGAAAAGGGGGTAAAAATTAGCGATTGTGTAAAAATCAGCAGGAGTATTGAGCATCAACTGGACAGAGAAAAAGAAGATTTTGAGTTAGAGGTTTCGTCTTACGGATTGTTTTCACCTTTTAAAATTCTACTTCACTATAATAAGAATCTTGGGAAAGAGGTAGAAATATATTTGAAGGAAGGAAAGAATTTTAAAGGGACTTTAATTAAAGTAGAAACCCTTAAAAACAGTGAAATAATTGACTTTATTGAAATTTCACAAAAGAGAAAGAAGAAAATTGAAGGGAAGAAGAAAAAAGTAGAAGTAGAAGAAATAGTATTAGTAAAAATAGAAGAAATAAAAAAAATCAAACTTATACCTAAGTTTTAGAGTTTGTTTTTAAAGTAGATAAAATGGATAATATTAGCTTAATTGAAACGTTTTCTGAATTTAAAGACCTGAAAAATATTGACAGAGCTACCATGATGAGTGTTCTGGAAGATGTGTTCAGGAATATGTTGTTGAAAAAATTTGGTTCAAACGACAATTTTGATATAATCATCAATATTGATAAAGGTGATTTTGAAATTTGGCGAAACAGGGAAGTTGTTGAGGATGACGAGATAGAGGACCCTTATCTGCAAATTACAATTACTGATGCTCTGAAGATTGATGAAGATTATGAAGTTGGGGAAGAAGTTACTGATGAAGTAAAACTGGTTGACTTTGGAAGGAGAGCGATAGTAGCCCTCCGACAAAACCTAACCTCCAGAATCCTGGAACTTGAAAAGGATAATCTTTACATGAAGTACAAAGACCGTATAGGTGAGATTGTGACAGGTGAAGTATACCAGGTATGGAAAAGAGAAATTCTTGTTCTTGACGATGAGGGAAATGAGTTGATTCTTCCTAAAATGGATCAAATCCCTTCAGACTATTACAGAAAAGGAGATTCCCTTAGGGCTGTGATAACCAGGGTTGAAATGAAAAACAGCAATCCGTTAATTATTATTTCAAGAACATCACCTATTTTTCTGGAAAGGTTATTTGAACTGGAGGTACCTGAAATTTATGATGGGTTAATTACCATAAAAAAGATTGTTCGGAATGCAGGAGAAAGAGCAAAAGTATCTGTTGAATCCTATGATGACAGGATCGATCCGGTTGGTGCTTGTGTTGGAATGAAGGGTTCCAGGATACATGGAATTGTTCGAGAACTTCGTAACGAGAACATTGATGTCATTAACTTTACCACCAACACTCAATTATATATAACGCGCTCATTAAGCCCGGCAAAGGTTAATTCGGTGAAAATATATGAAGAAGAAAAGAAAGCTGAAGTTTTTCTTGATCCGGATGAAGTTTCAAAAGCTATTGGTAAAGGTGGTTTAAACATAAAACTAGCCGGACAGCTTTCTGGCTACGAAATTGAAGTATACAGAGATGTTGATGAAGCAGATGAAGATGTTAACATTACAGAATTCTCTGATGAAATTGAAGAATGGATTTTAAATGAATTACGTTCAATTGGTTGTGATACTGCAAAAAGTGTCTTAAGTTTGTCTATTGAAGAGTTAGTAAAACGCACTGACCTGGAAGAAGAAACAATTATCGAAGTTAGAAATATATTTAAAGCAGAGTTTGAATAATAGTTCTTTCTGACTTTAAATAGTAAAATAAAATTATTGCATTTTGTAAAGAGCATTAAAGCTCATAAAAGTTAAGTTTTAATATGGTGTTATCCAAAGCAAAAAGATTAAGTAAGGTTGCCCGGGAGTTTAACGTTGGAATTTCAACAATAGTTGAGTTTCTGAATAAGAAGGGCTATGAATTGGATGAAAACCCGAATGCAAAGGTTTCACCAAAATGTTATGATGTTCTTATTCAAGAATACAGTAAGGATATTGAAATAAAAAAAGAAAAAGAAGAAGTTACTTTAAGAGCTCAAAAATCAAGAAATGAGACTATTACTATAGATGATGTTGATGAAACTGTTAATGAACAGGAAAACTCAACTGAGGAGATGGTAATAATCAAAGACACAAGTGGTATTATTGAAGAAGAGGAGAAAGAAATTAAAGTTGAAGAAAAACAGAAAGAAGTTGAAGAAGTTAAAGAAGATAAAATAGATAAAAAGAAAGCAACAGTTAAAATTGTTGGCAAAATTGAACTGGAGAAAAAAGGAGAAGAAAAAAAGGAGAAAAAGGAAAAAACAATTGATAAAACGACAGAAGAAAAACCACCAACAAAAAAAGAAGAAAAAGAAGAAAAAATTATCGAAAAAGACAAGAAAGAAACTGTCATTGATGATAAGAAAGAAGATTCTGATCTTAAAGTTGTTGGCAAAATCGACCTATCATCTATAAATCAAAAAACAAGGCCTAAAAAGAAAACAAAAGCAGAAAAAGAAAAAGAAAGAAAAGAAAAAGCTCCAAAAAAGGAAACAGAACTAAAAAAGAAAAAGAAAATAGTCAAAAAAGTTGAGAAAGTTGAGAAAGTTGAGAAAGTTGAAGAAAAAGTTCAACTAAAAGAGGAAATTAAAGAAGAAAGTATAGAAGAAATTAAAGAAGAAAGTATAGAAAAGTTAAATATTGAAGAGAAAAAGGAAGAATTTCTTGAAACAAAAGTCAAAAAATTAAACGGGCCAACAGTAGTTGGAAAAATTGAGCTTCCTAAAAAAGAAGAGAAAAAGACAGTTACTACCAGTACTGATAAGACAAAAAGAATAAGGAAGAAAAAGCGAAAGAGAATTATTAAAGAACCCGTTAATCTTAAAAATAAAACCGGCAATCAATTACAAACCAAGGAAAAGACAACCGACAAGTCAAGATTTCAAAAAAAAGGCGGCAAAAGATTCCAAAAGAAAGAAGTTGATGAGGGTGAAGTACAAAAGCAGATTAAAGCAACACTTGCAAGGCTAACATCAAAAGGTAAAAGCAAAGGAGTTAAACACAGGCGTGAGAAACGTGAAGAAATAAGATCAAAACAACAAGCCAAACTACAAGAACAGGCAGATGAAAAATTAATAATTAAAGTAACCGAGTTTGTAACAGCTAATGAATTAGCGACCATGATGGAGGTTTCGGTTACAAAAATTATTGAAGCCTGCATGAGCTTAGGAATGTTTGTATCAATAAATCAACGACTTGATGCTGAAACAATCAGCCTAGTTGTTGAAGAATTTGGTTACGGTATTGAATTTATTAGTGCCGAGGTTTCAGATGCAATTATAGAAGAAGCTGATAAAGAGGAAGATTTAATTGAAAGGCCACCTATTATTACAGTAATGGGGCATGTTGACCATGGTAAAACTTCCTTACTTGATTATATAAGAAGTACAAACATTATTGCAGGTGAAGCTGGTGGAATCACACAGCATATCGGTGCATATAACGTAACATTAAAAAGTGGCAAAAGGGTAACATTTTTGGATACACCGGGACACGAAGCGTTTACAGCTATGCGAGCCAGAGGTGCTCAGGTTACTGACCTTGCTATTATTGTTATAGCTGCCGATGACAAAATAATGCCACAAACAGTTGAAGCAATTAACCATGCCCAGGCTGCAAATGTTCCTATCGTGTTTGCCATTAACAAAATTGACCGACCTAATGCTAACCCTGAAAAAGTTAAAGAAGAGTTGGCAGCCATGAATTATCTGGTTGAAGATTGGGGTGGAAAATATCAATCAAAAGATATCTCTGCTAAAAATGGAGATAATATAGATGAATTAATGGAAGAAGTGATTCTTGCAACCGATATGCTTGAATTAAAAGCTAACCCCAATAAAAAGGCGATTGGAACAGTAATTGAGTCTTCACTTGACAAAGGCCGAGGTTTTGTGGCAACAGTATTGATTAGTAGCGGAACTTTAAAGATTGGTGATGTTGTTTTGGCAGGCTCTCATTTTGGAAAGGTAAAAGCAATATTTAATGAACGCAACCAAAAAATTGATAGAATTGGACCAGCAGAACCGGGTGTTATTTTAGGTTTAGACGGTGCGCCAAATGCCGGGGACAGTCTTAATGTTATGGGATCGGACAGAGAAGCCCGTGAAATTGCTACAAAACGTGAACAATTACAACGTGAACAAAATATCAGAACAAGCAGACATATTACTTTGGATGAAATTGGTCGCCGTCTTGCAATTGGCAACTTCCAAGAGCTAAATATTATTGTGAAAGGAGACGTTGATGGTTCTGTTGAAGCCTTATCTGATTCTTTACTGAAATTAACCACTGATGAAGTACAGGTAAATATTATTCATAAAGCAGTAGGACAAATTGCAGAATCTGATGTTATGCTTGCAGCAGCTTCAGAAGCAATCATTATCGGTTTCCAGGTACGTCCTTCAATTGGCGCACGTAAACTTGCCGAAAAAGAAGATCTTGAAATTAGGCTGTACTCCATTATTTACGATGCAATTAATGAAATTAAAGATGCCATTTCAGGTATGCTCACACCTAAAACAAAAGAAGAAATCACAGCAATGGTTGAAGTTATGGAAACATTTAAAATAACCAAAGTTGGAACTATTGCCGGATGTATGGTTCGTGAAGGAAAGATAAACCGAAATTCAAATATTCGTATCATCCGTGATGGTATTGTTGCTTATACAGGTACTTTGGGTTCACTGAAACGTTTTAAGGATGATGTAAAAGAAGTAGCTAAAGGCTTTGAATGTGGATTAAATATTGACAAATTTAACGATATCAAAATTGGTGATATTGTTGAGGCATATCATGAAGTTGAAATTAAAAGAGACTAAGAATAATATAACTTATTCATAAATAAAACTATACAGTTTTAATAATAAAAAATAATAATTTAAAGTGTAAAAAAAGCGGGGTTTTGAAAGCCCCGCTTTTTTTTTTGGCAAAAATCAAGGGTAAATAGAATTTAATGTGTATTAATAATGTATCGGTTTCTCAAAAATTAGGACTAAATTAATAAACCAAAACTAACATATCATGAAACCCCTAATCATAACGACTTTTGCGCTAATCTCCTTGCTATTCCAGTGTGATCCATACTATTACGAACCTTTTTCTGAATACAAGCCAATTTTGATGGAGCGGGAAGAACTTGAAAAATCTATTTCCTTTTCTACAGCAAGGGAAATGATACAACCAGGCAAAATATACCTGAAGGGAGATACCATATATATTAATGAAAGATATAAAGGTGTACATGTAATTGACAATACAAATCCGGGCAACCCTATAAAGGTTGGGTTTATTGTAGTTCCGGGCTGTATTGATATGGCCATGAAAACTGACGTACTTTATGCTGACAATTCAGTAGATCTGGTTTCAATAAAGTTAGGAAATAACTTATCAGCACTCACAGTTACCAAAAGGTTAAAAAATATTTTTCCTGAATTAATGCCACCTGATAACCGAACTTTACAAAGTCAATATTTACCGGAGAATCGCCCTGAAAATACAGTAATAGTGGGTTGGGAAAAGATTTATAAGGATAATTAATGAGAATAGCGAAAGTGTCAGTGTAGTTTATCCTATTAAGTTTTTCGACCACTAAATGTCACATATTCTGCAAATTAACAAATCTACGCCGACACTTTACTTTAAACACAATTACTTTATTGTGGTCATTAATTATCATGATTTATGAACCTGTTCATTAAAATAATAAAAAATGAAAAAAATACTATCTGTAACATTGGCAATTTCAATTTTTACTTTATTTACAAGCTGCTCAAAAGACGCTACAGTACAGGCTGATGCTTCTCAATCAGGTGTTGGTGGTTCAATGGCACGTTTTGCAGTTGTTGGGGATTACCTCTACACGGTAAACTCTTCTGATCTGGAAATTATTGACATTAAGAATCCTGCTTCGCCAAATTACGTATCCACAAAAAGTGTTGGCTTTGGAATAGAAACCATTTTTCCTTACAATAATCATTTATTTATTGGTGCCCAAACCGGAATGTACATTTATGACATTAGTAGCCCGGCAAACCCAAATAAACTATCGCAATATGAGCACATTTATAGTTGCGACCCGGTGGTTGTTCAGGATGACTATGCCTACGTCACCTTACATTCAGAAAACAGTTGGTGTGGACGTTTTACTGATGAACTGCATATTATTGATATCAGCAATTTAAACAGCCCCCAATTATTAACAACATATACAATGGGCAACCCTTTGGGCTTAGGTGTAGATGGAAATAATTTATTTGTTTGCGATGAAGGTTTGAAAGTTTATGATATAACTAATAAGCAAAGTATTGAATTGAAGCAACACTTTAAAATAACAGCTTATGATGTTATTCCTTATACCAATTTACTTATAGTTATTGGTGATAATGGTTTGTATCAGTATGATTATTCGGGTGCAGACCTAACTTTATTAAGCACGATTAACTAATTGGTATTTCTCCATATAGTCAATAATTCTTGCAAAAATAGTCGGAGTGCAACTTGTTAATGAATTAAGAAATGCTTATTAGGAAACTTTACATTTAATGAACAAAGTCACGCCTCGACATTTTAGGCAGACTCTAATTGTGTTCAAATTACTAAACCTATTTTTATATGCAAAAAATTATTTTAATTCTATTCTTAAGCTTTTTGTTTGTTTTTTACGCATCAGAAAAATCATTCAGCCAAGCTGACACTGAAGCAAAAAAGAGTATGCAAATCAGTTTTGTCCCCCAATACATTATCCATCATGGTATAAGGATTGATATTGAACCTCTTTTTAAAAATGGTAAACATAGTTTGCAAATCTCGCCACAATTTTACTATAATGAAAATGAGATTGATTACAGTAACAACCCTCTATATAACGATTATGAAAATGAGTATGAAAAAATGATGGGTTATGGTATTGGTTTACATCATAAAATATTTGCTCATTATTTTAATGATAAAAGATGGGTGTTTTATTTTGCCTATGGTGGCGAATATGCACATTTTACTATGGATTACAGAAGCTGGGAATGGGTAGAGTATACAGAAAACGGACTCAAATACCTGGAATATGATTTAATAGATGTGCAGCAGAATACTGATCGGATCAGGTTTAATCTACTGATTGGCTTACAATTTAATTATGTTGAAAATTTATTTTTAGATTTTTATTTTGGTACCGGCGGCATTTATAGCATAAATAATATGAACTCACCGTTTGCAAAACCTATTCTCAAAAATTCTATGTATGATTACGCCTATACAGGCATATATTTACCTATTGGTTTTAAATTTGGTTTTCGGTTTTAGTTCAATCCTGCCTTTGTTTGCCAATAAACAATCAATATAGTGTTTGCATGCAAATAGTTTATTTTGAAACAACTGGCGGGTTACCCCACCAGTTACATTTTGCAAACATTATGACAGGCACAAATCAGGAATTATAACTTTTTAGACGTACCTCTCTTTTTCTTTGTTACCTCTTTTGGGTTTGAATCACTTTTTGTTTTATCAGTTACCTTAGCAGTTGGTTTTGTTTTGGCTACCGTTTTTGCAGCTGGTTTTTTCTTAGCAATTGCCTTTGGTTTTGGCTTAGTGGCTGCAATTTTTTTACGTACTGGTTTCGCTTTTGCAATTGCCTTTGGTTTTGGCTTTGTTTTATCAATAGCCAGGGTTTTTATTTTTCCTTTTAGCTTTTCAACAACCTTTTCATATCTAACGATTAATTTCTCAATTTCTATATTGGTAAGCTTAGATATATCTGTAGCACTTAGTAATGTTTCTACGGTTGTACGGTCTTTAAGCCTTAATATAAAATCACTTAACACATTCATATAGGTAATAAATGCTTGGTAAGGCGTATCATACGGATTAAAATACATATGCACATCGCCATCAGCGAAGAACTTAGTACACATATAATAAAAATGATCACTTGTTTGTAGATAACGCCAATCCCTTTTTATGTCTTCATCATTTATTTTATTTACAATTTCTTCCAGTTCATAAAGTTTATCAAATGCTTCATCCTGGAGTTCATTACCAAGCCAAGCTGTAAGGTCACGTTCCTCATCAGCCCATGATATAGGGTAAGGAACATTGTATGCCGCAACCGGCTGATGACTATCTGCTACTTCTGAAGGTGTAGCAAAATTAAAATCTGTCTGTGAAAATACTGCATTTGGTAATGCCCTCATAAAATCAAAAATACCAGTTTCAGCCCACTGGTGTTCACCAAATGTTTCGTAATCCATAAACAGATTTATGACTTCTTCCTTAGAATCAATAGCTTTTAGCCAATCTACATATTTTTCAGTGGTTAATGGCCATTCTTCCCATGCCTTATTTGAAAAACGGAAAGCAATATCATCACTTAATTTAAAATTCTTTAAAAGTATTTTTAGCTTGGGGTTCAAGGCATTATAATACAAATAGTTTGGGCTTTTCCAACCCAAAATGTGTTTGGCACCTTCAGTAAGCATGGCTTTATAACCCAGTTCAGCAACCATTTCACCAATTTCATCATTATAAATTAATTCGGTGTTTCTAAAAACCATTGGGGTTTGTCCAAAATGCTCTTCAATTTTCGCTTTATGAGCTTCAATTTGATTAAAGAATTCCTTTTTACTTTTTAAAGCTGATAAAGAATGCGAATATGTTTCAGAAATAAATTCTACACACCCCGTTTCGGCCAATCTTTTAAAGCTTTCCAGAACATCTGGTGCAAACTTTTCAAATTGGTCAATAGCTGTTCCTGAAATTGAATAGCTAATTTTAAAACGATCTCCATAAGCATTTATCAAATCAAGCATTAATTGATTGGTGGGCAGGTAACATTTTTCAGCTACTTTCCTCATTATTGAGCGGTTAGCGTAATCATCATAATAATCATGGTCTTCGCCAATATTAAAAAACCGATAATTTTTTAACCTATAAGGTTGGTGAACCTGGAAATAGAAACAGATGTTTTTCATTCGTGTGTATTTATATTTTTTTATTTTGCTGTTTATCTAATTTATTTCTTATTAACTCTATAATTTAAATTCGTATCCCAACAATTCTTAATTTGCAATTATTTTTATTGCTAACTAAGTACCTCTTCGTAAATACTCTTTACTTTAATACCAGCATTTTCCCATTTTAGAGCATCTACTTCAGCCTTACCCAATTTACCAAACATTTTTGATAATCCGTCATATTTTACCAGGCCATAGATAGAGTCAGCAATAGCATCAATATCCCAAAAATCTACTTTTATTGCATGGTGCAGAATTTCTGCCACGCCTGATTGTTTTGATATGATTACCGGCACATTAGAGCGCATTGCTTCTAATGGTGAAATCCCAAATGGCTCTGAGACTGACGGCATTACATATACATCACTAATTGAAAACATATGATCTACATCTTTTCCCTTAAGGAAATCTGTAAAATGAAATTTATCTGTAATTTTCAATTCAGCAGCCCGGCGTATCATTCGTCTAAGCATATCACCACTACCAGCCATAACAAAACGGACATTATTTGTTTTTTGTAAGACCCTATGCGCTGCTTCAACAAAATATTCGGGACCCTTTTGAAAAGTAATCCTGCCCAAAAATGTCACAATTTTTTCATTGATGTTTTTCGTATAATGAACCCCCTCTTCTTCTTTTGGAACAACCGCATTATGAACCACAACAACTTTATCCGGCGATTGACCATATCTGTTAATTATGGTTTGTCGTGTTAATTCGCTAACAGCAATTATTTTATCGGCATTTTCCATTCCGTACTTTTCAATATCATAAACCAAGGTATTGACATTTTCACCAGAACGATCATATTCAGTAGCATGAACATGGATAACCAACTTTTTACCAGAAGCATGTTTTGCAGAAACTCCAGCAGGATAAGTCAGCCAATCATGTGCATGTATTAAATCAAAATTTTCAGCTTTGGCTAACTCGGCTGCCACAATTGCATAATTTGAAACTTCGTTTATCAGGCTTCTACCATATTTCCCACTGAAATGGAAAAATGCTTTTCCCCCACGTTTTAAATAATCAGAAGGAAGTTTTATTTCTACTTCTTTCCCATCAACATAATATACGACCTTACCATCTTTATTAATTGTTAATTGTTTGTCAGTAACCTTTTGCTCTTCAAGGTACTTTTCAAATTCTTCAGGCGATAAATAGGGTTTAATAGCCGAACTAATTTCAATATATTTTATTTTTTCAAAAATATCTTCACTTTCAGATAATCTTGTTTCATCATCTGAACTCACACCAGTTATAGATTGTTTGAATTTATTTTCTTTCTCTGTTATAACAGTTTTATCAACAGCAACAGATTCTGCACTTAAAATATCTGCCACAGAGCCATCTTCATCGCCATAAGCTTTAGGGACAACAAAGGAAATATCCAAATCCCCCAATGATGACATTGCTTTAGTTAGTCCATAACAGGCAGTTCCAAGGCCTCCGGTAATATGGGGCGGGAATTCCCAGCCAAACATTAATACTTTCATTTACTTAAATTGTTAAATTCTTCAACAGATGCTTCATTAACATTTCTAAAATTCTCTGTATTTAATTCTCATATTTGTCAATCATACTTTTTATCCTAAGTAATTCTGCGACACTCCAAGCCTGTGAAATTGCCCCTTTTGTTTCATGAGGTGGATTACCATCATAAATTTCTGAAATAGACCCGATTCCTGCCTGATTCATATCACTTTCAAAGCCTTTATAAAAATCTTTTACCAATTGCAAACCTGATTTTCCACAAATTTTTAAATGAGCTTCACAGAAATGCCCTGCTAACCATGGCCATACAGTCCCCTGGTGGTAGGTACTATCCCTGCTTTTTTGATCACCTTCGTAAACACCTTTATAATCCCCGTTTTTTGGTGACAAAGTGCGTAAACCTTTTGGAGTCCACAGTTCGGCCTTAACCCGATCTATGACGCTCTTCATTTGAGTCTCACTTAACATTGAATAAGGTAATGATACAGCAAAAATTTGATTTGGCCTTACCGCTTTATCAGGTACATCATTGTCAACATAGTCTAAAAGTTGTCCTTTTTTCTCTAACCAGAAATCGGAAATGAATGATCCTTTTACTTTTCCCGGAATATCTTTCCAGTCTTTAATGAACTTTTTATCATTAGCGGCTTCGGCAAGTTCCAGTGCAAACATTATAGCATTATACCAAAGCGCATTAATTTCAACATCATATCCTATTCGTGGCGTTACCCCTTCACCATCAACCATAGCATCCATCCATGTCAGGGCTTTGCCTTTTTCACCTGCCCAAATAAGATGGTTATCATGCATTTTTATATTGTATTTTGTGCCTTTTTTATAGTTATCGAGTATGGATTTCATTTTTGTGCTGTAATCTTTCCACACCTGTTTTGATTTACCTGTTTTATAAGCATACTGTTGGATAGCCCAAAAATACCATAAAGGGGCATCAACAGAGTTCAGGTCAGCATCATCGTGGCTACCCATATTTTTAAAAAGACCATTTTTTAATTGTTTTGACAAGGTATCCAAAACATCTTTAGCAGTTTCTATATCACCAATAGCCAATGTTAATCCCGGCAAGGAAATAAATGTATCCCGCCCCCAGGATCCGAACCATGGAAAACCAGCTATTATCTCAGTTTTTTTACCTTTACGGGTAATAAATTGCTGAGCTGAATTGATCAGGCAGTTTTCAAATGTATTACGAGGAACACGCTTTTTGATTTCAGAAGCAAATTTCCTTTTAAGTGATTGACCGGATATTTCTTTCAAACTTGCAGAAAAGACTACACTCTCCCCTTTTTTTATTGAAAACTCAAAATAACCGGGAACAAATAAATCCTCAGAAAATTCATACCCCCTTTTTTCTTCTTCCGAATATTCAATATTGTAATACCAGTTTGGTGCATGAACATATTCTGCTTTTTTTGAAGTTTGCATATGTAAATAAGGGTAAGCATCATACATCCTTGTTTTGATACCATTAGGTATGTTGTAGAATTTAGAGTTTACGTCTAAATTAGATTTGCTTAGCTTATGGACATTACGAAAAGCAAGGAAAGGGTGCAACTTTATTTTTGTTGGCGAATTGGCATCAATAAGCGTATATTTAATTAATACTTGTTCAGTTTCTTCAACCAATAACATTTCTTTTTGCAAAACTACACCTCCTACCCTGTATATTAAAGTAGGAATAGGTTCAGATGTAAACTCCCTTAAATATTTATGGCCGGGATGATAAATGCCTCCCGGGTATCTCTTAACAGCTAAATGAAATTCCTTTTCATGCTGAATAATTGTTTCGTCAAGAGATGAGAGCAGTACATGGTTATCTCCATCAAGTTTCTCCATCGGGCAAACCAGCACCCCATGGTATTTTCTTGTATTACAATTAATAATTGTACTACTGGCATAAGCCCCGGCACGATTTGAACGAATAAATTCCCGAGCAAGGGAATATTTTAAATTAATTAATTGGGTTTTATCAAATTGGATGTAACTCATAGTGTAAATATAATAAAAAAACCTAAATTTTTCAATACCTCATCATTTTTACAAGCCTGCAAAATTCGATATTTTTTTGTTCACAGGCAATTTTTTAAAGGCACTTATTTCAAATTTAATAATTATTTAATACCTATACGCTGAAAACATTGCCCTTAGTTAATAAAATACCATTTTTTTCCAAGCACTAGCTATTTTTAATTATTGTTACAATTATAGTTCTCGCATTTCTTGGCCCATCAAATTCACAAAAGAAAATATTTTGCCATGTGGACAAACCCGGTTTTCCATCAATAATGGGAATTGTTTCATTTGGTCCAACTATCCCTGCTTTTAAATGTGCATCCCCATTTCCATCTTGGGCATCGTGTTGCCACACACCGTTCGGAATTAATTTTTGCAACAATGTAATCACATCATTTTGAACCGATTGATCCCAGTTTTCCTGAATCATAATTGCAGCAGTTGCCCCCTGTGCATAAACGTTTACCAGGCCATATTGCACTTTACTTTTTTCTACAATTTTTATAACCTCTGTAGTAATATCGTATAAACCATTCAGCTTATCTGTTTGGATACGTATAGTTTCCTGCATACTTCTATATTTTAAACGTATTTTATACTTTAGCAGTTCTAAACCATAAATTTACAAAATGAATAGCTTCCGAACCGAAATATTCCCTGAAAAATCTCCTTTTTTTATCGATTATCATAAAAAAGTGGTTTTTATGGGTTCGTGTTTTACTGAAAACATAGGCAATAAACTTCTGGAAAATAAACTCCCTGCTTTGGTTAACCCATTTGGTGTACTTTACAACCCGGAATCAGTGATGAAAGCGATTGAAGTAATTATTGCAAAAAAAACATTTACTGATGAAGATTTAAATTTTGAAAACGATAAATGGTTTAGTTTTGACCATCACAGTAGCTTTTCTTCACACAATAAAGAAGAGGTTTCAGAAAAAATTAATGCTGAAATAGACAAAGCGCATAATTATTTAAAAGAAGCTCAATCCTTATTTATCACTTTTGGAACATCGTGGTATTTTAGATTAATTGAAAATGACGAGATTGTTGCCAATTGCCATAAATTACCAGCAAAATTATTTAAGCGCGAATTATTAAATGTTAATGAAATTGTCAGTTCCTGGGGTCAACTAATTAAAAAAATAAAAGAATTCAACCCTGATTTAAAAATAGTATTTACGGTAAGCCCAATCCGCCATTGGAAAGATGGTGCAATAGGTAACCAATTAAGTAAATCTGTCTTAATTGTAGCTATACACGAGATCCTGAAAGAACATAAACATACTTCTTATTTTCCGTCTTATGAATTAATGATGGATGATTTGCGGGACTATCGTTTCTATGATGATGATTTTCTACACCCAAACTCTCAAGCCATAAATTATATTTGGGATAAGTTTACAGCAACTTTTATTGACGATAGCACAATTCAAATTTCAAAACAAGCAGAAAAAATAGTTAAGTCCGTTAATCACAAGCCATTTCATCCTAAAACAAATAGTTATAAAAAATTTTTAGAGGTAAATTTAGAAAAGATAAAACAACTTAACTTAAAGTACCCATTTATTGATTTTACAAAAGAGAAACTGCATTTTGCAAATGAATTGGAAAAGATGTAAATTTGTATAAGGCATTTTGATTCCAAATTTTATGAAAAAGAGCAAATCAGAAATAAAATACTTAATTAAGTTAAATGTTTTGAAAACAGATCCTAATGCGGAAGTTATTTTATTTGGTTCACAGGCCAGGGGTGATGAAAATAAAAATTCAGATTGGGATTTGCTTATTTTAACAAACCGCCCAACTTCATTAAAGGATGAACAAAAATTTATGGACAATCTCTATGAATTAGAATTAGAATTAGAAGAAGTATTTTCTCCATTAATATACAGCATTAAGGACTGGAAAACAAAATATCCCGTAACACCTTTATATGAAAATATTTTAAAAGAGGGTATAGAACTATAATATGGGCTACAATAAAGAAGACTATATTAATTACAGGCTTAAAAAATCTGATGAAACCTATAATGCAGCAAAGTTATTAGCAGAAAATTCTTCATGGAGTTCTTCGATAAACAGATTATATTACTCTTGTTTTTATGCAGTAAATGCACTTTTATATAGTTCAAACATTAAAGCTCAAACACATACAGGAATAAAAAATCAGTTTTCATTACACTTTATCAAAACAAACATAATAGATAGAAAATATGGGAAACTTTATTCCAACTTGTTCAACTGGCGACAAAAAGGCGATTATAGTGACTTTTTTGACTTTGATGAAGAAATTGTTAATGACCTTATGAACCCTGTACAAGATTTTATTGACCTTATTAATAAAATTATAGAAGACAATGAATAATAGAACTTTTTCTTTCAGCGAAAACAGGTTTTGAACAGACCATTACTCAAAATCATCATAAAGCAAATACTTTTTTCGCATTTTTTTATATTCTGTTAATTCTTTTTCCCAGCTTTTCTTAATCTCCTTTTCTGATAAACCATCCTTAATTTGTTGTAAAAGCACATCATTACCGGCCAGAAGGTTAAACCAACGCTCATTAGTAATTAAAGTATCACCAACACTTTTTAATTTTTTCGCAAAATCAATAATATATTTAAGCGTAAATTTAATTGTGTCAGGATTTGCATTTCTTAAATCAATCCCATAGCACACTTTGCCCTCTTGAACCGGGTTTGTCTGCATCCCTTCAATATCAACGGGAATAAAAAGGGAATCACCAAAAGAAGAATTTGGATAAGCAACCACCTGAAAAGGAAAAGTAGTTCCACGTCCAATGCTCACTTTAGTAGCTTCAAAAAAACAAAGTGAAGGATAAAGCCTTATTGACAGGTCATTGGGTAAATTAGGTGAAGGCTTTACAGGTAAAGAATAATGAATGGAATGGTTGTAATTTTCCATTTTTATTACCGTAAGTTCACATTGCCGTCCCTCTTCCAACCAGTCTTCACCATTAATCATTTTAGCAAGCTCGCCAACTGTTAAACCATGAACAACCGGTATTTGGTGCAAACCAACAAATGATTTAAACCCATCTTTCCTTATAGGGCCATCAACATAATCACCTAAAGGGTTTGGCCGGTCAAGTACAATTAATGGTTTTTTGTTTTTTGCACAAGCTTCCATAACCTCATTCATACTACTTATGAAGGTAAAAAACCGTGCCCCGACATCCTGAATATCAAAAATCAGGATATCAACATCTTTTATCTGCTCATCAGTTGGTCTACGATTTTTTCCATGTATAGACACAATGGGTAAGCCGGTTTTTTTATCAATTTCATTTGAAATATGTTCACCACGGTCAGCATCACCCCTAAAACCATGCTCTGGGGCAAAAATTTTCTGAACTTTAATCTTTTTCTTCAATAAAAAATCAACAAGGTGTTCATCCCCAATCAGCGAGGATTGATTAACTACCAAACCAACTTTCTTATTTTGGAGTAATTTCAGATATTTATCAGTTTGCTCAGCACCAGTAATTATTTGATTAACTTCTTTTGTTTGATATGTTAACTCTTCCTTTCCCGTCTCTTTGCCTACCTGTTGACTTATACCACAACTAGTGAACCATATTAAAAAAAATACCAGAATAAAGATGTTTTTCATAATCTTATCATTTATAGTAAGTCAATAAATTATTATATTTTAATAATGTAAAATTAAATTTTGTGACTTTCAACTGAACAAAAATACAAAAACTAATAAAAGGATGTAATTTGTATGACAAATTTTTTATTTATTTTTTTTCCTTACTATCTTTGTTTTCTAATTATTAACCAGTAAATAATTATCTCATGCTAAAAAGAATACAAATTGTCATATTCATTGGATTATTTCCGATTGTTCTATTTTCGCAGAAATCAAAAGTACCGTTTTTAAATATAGAAACACCATGGGCTGATTCGGTATATAAAACCCTGAACAACGAAGAAAAAATTGCCCAACTTTTGCATGTGGCTGCCTATTCTAATCGTGACAGCAACCATATTAATGAAATTGCAGGACTAATTAAGAATTACAAAATCGGGGGATTGATCTTTTTCCAAGGCGGTCCTGTGCGGCAGGCGAATCAAACCAATTATTATCAATCAATATCCAAAGTTCCTCTAATGATCTCTATTGATGGTGAATGGGGTTTAAAAATGCGCTTAGATAGTACAATAAAATTTCCCTATCAAATGGCATTGGGTGCAATTGAGAATGATAGTCTAATTTACGAAATGGGGCGGGAAATAGGCCGGCATTGTACCCGTATAGGTATTCAAGTTAACTTTGCCCCCGTTGCTGATATTAATAATAATCCTAACAACCCGGTAATTAATTACCGTTCATTTGGAGAAAACAAATATAAAGTAACCAATAAGAGTTTAATGTATATGAAAGGCATGCAGGATGAATTTGTTTTAGCCAATGCAAAGCATTTTCCCGGGCATGGCGATACAGATTCAGATTCCCATAAAAGCCTCCCTGTAATTAACCATAGCATTGAACGGCTCGACAGTCTGGAACTTTACCCATTCAAAACTCTTATTAATGAAGGCGTAGCCAGCATAATGGTAGCACATTTAAACATTCCTTCGTTAGATTCAACAACTAATTTAGCTTCTACATTATCAAAACCTATTGTAACAGGTCTTTTAAAGAAGAAACTTGGATTTAAAGGAATCGCTTTTACTGATGCACTGAACATGAAAGGGGTTGCAAAATATTATGAACCAGGACAAGTTGATGTAAAAGCATTAATTGCAGGTAACGATGCTTTGCTTTTTAGTGAAAATGTACCAAAAGCTATTAAAGAGATTAAAAAGGCAATAAAGAAAGGCCTTATTACACAAAAAGAAGTGGATGAGCGCTGTCTTAAACAGTTAAAAGCAAAAGAATGGACTGGTTTAAATAAATTAAAACCTATCCAAACAAAACACCTTGTTTCAGATTTAAATAATAACAAAGCAAAATTACTTAACAGAACCCTTGTTGAAGCCTCCTTAACTGTTTTAAGAAATAAAAATAATTTAATGCCTGTCCAAAATTTGGAAAAAACTAAAATTGCAAGTCTTTCAATAGGTTCTGGTGTTAATACAAAATTTCAACAACGACTTGCTGACTACACCAAGGTTGACCATTTTAGTCTGAATAAATCAGAAACGCCTGAAATAATTAAAAAAACAAAAGAAAAACTTAAAAATTACGATTTAATTATCTGCTCTTTGCACGATTTAAGCATGTATCCTGGTAAAAGTTTTGGGATTTCAGAACAAATGGCAGAGATGGTTAATCATTTAAGTGAAAAGAAAAATACAATTATTGTTTTATTGGGAAATGCTTATGCCCTCCGAGAATTAGACAAAGTTAATCTCGCCAAAGGTTTAATCGTAACCTATCAGGAAAGTGATAACACACAAGATTTAAGTGCACAATTGATATTTGGTGGAATTGGTGCAAATGCAACACTTCCGGTTACAGTTAATGAGTATTTTAAAGAAGGAGATGGTATTAAAACAAAAGGGGGAATTCGATTTAAATACACTTTACCTGAGGAATTAGGCATGAAATCGGAATTTGTTTATTCAAGAATTGATTCAATTGCAAATACAGCTATTGCAAAAGGTGCTTTCCCCGGGGTTCAGGTATTTGCGGCTAAAGACGGCAAAGTGTTTTTTCATAAAACTTATGGTTATCACAAATATGACAGTATTAAGCCTGTAAAAAAATCAGATTTATACGACTTTGCTTCAGTAACAAAAATGACTGGCCCTATGCCTGCATTAATGAAATTGCATGATCAAGGGAAATTTCAATTAGATGTGCCCTTTGCAGATTATTGGCCAAATTTTAAGGGATCAAATAAAAAAGAAATGACTGTACGTGAAGTTTTGGCTCATCAGTCGGGTATGAAACCATGGATACCATTCTGGGAAAACACAAAAAAGAAAAATGGCAAATTTAAATGGTTTACTTTTAAGCCTGATTCATCTAAAAACTATTCTGTTAAGATTACCGATAACCTTTTTATGCATAAAAACTACCGAAAAAAAATGTATAAAGCCATTAAAAAATCAGAAATAGGTGAAAAAAAGTTTAAATATTCGGGTTTGTCTTTTTATTTATATCCACAAATAATTCAAGATCTGACAGGTATTGACTATGAAACATATTCAAAACAAAACATTTATAAACCTTTAGGTGCACATACCATAACTTATAATCCTATGAGGTTTTATTCAAAGGACAGAATAATCCCTACCGAAAAAGACACTTTTTTCCGAATGGAACAAATTCATGGAACAGTTCACGACGAAGGTGCTATTATGATGGGTGGTGTATCATCAAATGCAGGATTATTTGGAACCACAGGCGATTTAGCCAAAATCATGCAAATGTATCTACAAATGGGTGAGTATAGTGATAAAAGATATATTGGCGACTCTACTTTACATGAATTCACAAAGGTTCAATACCCGAAAAATGATAACCGACGAGGATTGGGCTTTGATAAACCTTCATTAAGAAATAAAAATGCAAACTCATGTGCACCCGATGCCAGCATGGATAGTTTCGGGCATTCCGGATATACAGGAACATTTACATGGGCTGATCCTGAAAATGGTTTATTATTTGTATTTATGTCAAACAGGGTTTATCCAACAAGGAATAATCCAAAAATTTACAGGTTAAACATAAGGCCATCTATTCACCAGGTGTTTTATGATGCGCTAAAAGGGAAATAATAAATTGGAAAATATGAAGATGTGTGGATGTGGAAATGTGAAGATGTGGTACTAATAATTAAATAGACTAATGTGCTAAATAATAGAATTCTTCGTTTACTATTAGTGCACCATGTCATGTAGCTGTTATATTCACGACAATAATTAGACTAATTAATCAAAAAAAACGGGATTCTCTTTTGTGAGCAAATTTTGCATTAAAATATTCCTAACTATTTACATTTCTTTTAGTGCTTTTTTTGTAAAAGCGCAATTGATACCCGATGAAGAATTTCGTGCGGTTTGGGTAACGACCGCTTTTAATATTGATTGGCCAAGCTCCCCAAAATTAAACAGTGACAGACAAAAACAAGAGTTTATAAGTCTTCTGGATGAACATAAAAGCTATGGCATAAATGCAGTATTTGTACAGGTAAAACCTTCCGGGGAAGTTTTCTGGCCCTCAAAACATGAACCTTGGTCGCATTGGTTAACAGGGGAACAAGGTAAAGCACCAAATCCTTATTATGACCCTTTGCAATTTATGATTGATGAATGCCATAAACGAAATATTGAATTCCATGCCTGGATAAATCCATTTCGATCTGTATCCAATATTGCAAGGGTAAAACCCGTATCAGACCATATTACGCGAAAACACCCAGAATGGTTTATTTCTTATGGAGGTGATATCATAAAAAAGTACTTAAACCCTGGTATTCCTAAAGCGCGGGCGTATGTAATTAATGTTATAATGGAAATTGTACATAATTATGAAATAGACGGAATTCATTTCGACGATTATTTTTACCCAATGAAACAAAACGGGAAAAATTTCCCTGACTACAATACCTATTTGACATACAATCCTCATTCACTTACAAAAGCCGACTGGAGAAGAGAAAACATTAACTGGTTTATTCACGATCTAAGCGATAGTATTACCCATGTAAAACCTAAAATCAAATTTGGTGTGGGACCAGGTGGTATTTGGCGAAACAAAAGTCATGATCCGGGAGGATCACAAACAAGAGGGCTTTCCAGTTATGATGCTTTATATGCTGATGTGCTATTATGGCTACGTGAAGGCTGGATAGATTATGTGGCACCTCAAATATATTGGAATATTGGTTATAGCAGGGCAGATTATCATGAACTGGTAGATTGGTGGAGCAGGCATACCTACGGTAAGCATTTATACATTGGACAAGGCGCCCACAGGATTAACTCTACCCGTAGTTGGCAAAACCCTTCTGAAATACCAAACCAAATACGTTTGAACAGGACTTACCCCGAAGTAAAAGGTAGTGTTTTTTACTCATCAAAATCCATGCTCAGTAATTTAAATGGAATAAAAGACAGTTTGCGCAACAACCTGTATACTACTTCTGCAAACACCCCTAAAATGGCTTGGAAAACAGAAGAAGCTCATATTAACATAGTCGCTATTGAGGCCAGTACTGATACAGCTATAACCCGGATAAAACTAAAACGTTTACCCCAGCCACGTACACCAATTAAAATTTCTACAACAAAACTACGAAAAGAAATACTTCTTTCATGGAAAATGGATAAATCACAAAAAAAATTCTTGGCTGATACCAACAGTTGTTACCGTATTTATCGGTTTAAAGGTAAATATGCAGACCACTTATCAGAAGAAAATTTATTTAAAGAAACAAAAAAGCCCCACCTAATGCTAAACCGTAAAGGCCGTGGTTTGTTCCGTAAAAATTACACTTTCGTGATAACTGCTGTAAACAGTCAGGGTACTGAAAGCTGGCCAAGCGAGTCCATAATTATTAAAATAAAGGAATAGCTTTTATCTGATTTATAATAATCAAAATTGTAATATTTAATAATTACCCATATATAAAAGCTCTCAAAATCATGTAAACTACATAAAGTAAAAAGCCAGGGAACATAAACACTTTATTCCATAGGGATACATCTGCACCTTAACCCGCATTATTCATGGATTTTTTTATCCATGAATCTAAATGCGTGAAACCCCGACTTAGATAAACCCAATTTTGGGAATCAAAATTGGATGTGAATCTTAGTCGCTATCGCAGATAGGGAAAATTCTATGAATTTTCCGGGTTAAGACAAAATTTTAAATTCCATTTCAAACGTTGGTTTTGTTAGCAAAAAGGCACGATAAATCTTCTTAATTAATATTAATATTGTCAATATCAATAATTAGTTTTATATTTATGAATTAACTAAAATCTTTTATTAACTATTTTTTTTTATTATGCAACCATCAGCACCAAAATCAATTATTTGGATTATTGCTTTAATAGCAGGAGTATTAGGAATAATAGGATATTTTGTAAATATTCCGTTTGTAAGCGCTTACAGTTTTTGGCTTATATTAGTAGGTTTTGTCATGCTTGCTGTCGGAACAACTTTCAAAGGGGTTTAAATCCGAATAAAAAAGACCTTACAGAATACTGTAAGGTCTTTTTTTTATTTATTTTTGGTAATACTTCATTGCCTCAGGTAGATGTTCCTTTATTTGCTTGATACGGGTATCGTCTGATGGATGAGTACTCATAATTTCTGGTGGTTTTTGTCCACCCATTTTTGACATCCGTGTCCAAAAATCGATTGCCTCTGCAGGATTGTATCCTGCCATGGCCATGAAAATTAAACCTAAGTGATCAGCTTCACTTTCATGTAAACGACTAAAAGGTAGTACAGCACCATACTGTGCGCCCAAACCAAATACTGTCCCCCACATGGCTTTTGTTTTTTCAGGTTTTTCTTTTGTTAGTTGATCCAGGGCCATTCCGCCTGCCTGGAGAATTAATTGCTGGCTCATTCTTTCATTTCCATGATTGGCAATAGCGTGAGCAACCTCATGGCCCATTACAACAGCAATACCTGTTTCATTTTGCGTAACAGGCATAATACCAGTATAAAAAACAACTTTACCACCGGGCATGCACCAGGCATTTACCTGTGGATCATCGACCAGGTTAAATTCCCAGTTATATCCTTTTAACTTAGAACTCATCCCTTTGTCCGCAAAATATTTTTCAACCGCTTTTTGAATTTTAACACCCACGGTTTTCACCATTTGTGTTTGTTGTTGATTGGTACTCGCTTTATGTTCATTTAAAAAACCATCGTACTGCTGAAAACTTGTCGCAAACATAGTTGAGTTAGGTACTAATTTAATTTGTTTACGGTTGCTTACAGCAACAGTTGAACATGAATATAAGAAAAGAAGGCTTAAAAAGCCAAATACAATCTTTTTCATAGTTATTTATTTTAAGTTAATTAATATTCTGATAAGATTTCCAGGAACTTTTTATTTGGTTTAATTTTTGATCCCGGCTCAGCATATTCGGGTTTCAAACCATGCACAAAATACATTTCAATTTCACCTTTGTTTTTTGCTTCTATTTTTCCACGATGTTCACATTCAAAGTATTGTTCAATATGTTTATAGGTTTCCCCCGAAATATTAACTTTCCCTACCTCCCCTGCAGTTTCCATCCTGGCAGCAGTATTTACTGTGTCACCCCAAATATCATAAGCAAACTTCTTTTTACCAATGACACCGGCCACTACTTTTCCTGTATTAATGCCAAGCCTTAAATTCCATGGTTCATCACCATTCTTCACTTTATCAGCATTAACTTTATTAGCATAATCCTGCATTTCAAGTCCTGCCAATACTGTATCAATAGGGTTACTTTTATTTCGTAAAGGAAGCCCACCTACACACATATAAGCATCACCAATAGTTTTTATTTTCTCAATAAAATGTCCACCAACAATCTCATCAAATTTAGCAAAGAAAAAGCCTAATTCTTTAATCACATCCTGAGGTGTAAGTTTTTCTGATATTTTGGTAAATCCCTTGAAATCTGTAAACAAAACACTTACGCGTCGGTAAGTTTTAGCATCAACAGCACCTTTGTTCTTTAACTGTTCAGCTATCTCATATGGTAAAATATTAAGTAAAAGAGTATCTGTTTTTTCCTGCTCTTCCTCAAGGCTGGCATTCTTTTCTTCCAACTCTTTTGATTGTACTTCCAGCATTTCAGCCTGGGTAACAATGTCTTTAATTAGTTTAAACATTGATAGAGCAGATTTAACCCTGACTAATAACTCAACCCTGTCTAGAGGTTTCCTGATAAAGTCAATGGCACCGGCTTCAAAAGCAGTTTGCAAATTTCCAGTAGAAGAAATAACAATAATGGGAATATCAGCTGTATTCGGATCACTCTTTAAATAATCTAAGGCATCAATACCATTCATAACAGGCATTTCCCAGTCCATTATTATGAGGTCAATTTTCTGAGAAAAGGCCAAATCACAAGCATCTTGTCCATTAAATGCTGATATAATCCGATAATCATGATGTTCAGATTCGATTGCATTCTCAATGAACATATGCACAAAACGGTCATCATCGGCTACTAAAATATTATACCTCATACTGGTAATAAAAGAAAAAATTAACAGGTGTTAAATTATCAAGTAGTGTAAAGATAATATTTTTATTTTATTAAAACTTAAGGGAATCTGTAAAAATAGTGAAGTTCAAGGCGTAAGAAATTTTAAACCCGCAGTTTACTATTGTAAATGAGGGCTTTAAAATTTTGAAGCACCGATGAAATTTGCATTTTTAGAGATTTTCCTAAATTGATTTTAAAAGTTCACGAATGATTAATGCCATTTTAGATTCTGCTTTAGCTGCAACTTCCTGTACTTCTTCATGGGAAACCTCTACAATTTCACCTGGCACACCGCTATCAGTAATTACAGATAATGCAAAGCAAGTCAAATTCATATGTCTTGCAACAATAACTTCAGGAACAGTTGACATACCAACAGCATCTGCACCAGTTGACCGGATGTAAACGTATTCAGCAGGTGTTTCAAATGTAGGTCCAGTAACACCAGCATAAACTCCTTTTTTCAAGTCAATATTTAATTCATTGGCAATTTGAAGTGCTTTTCTCACCAACTTTTTATCATATGCCTGACTCATATCAGGAAATCGGGTTCCCAGTTCATTAATATTTGTACCAATTAAAGGGTTAGTCCCAAATAAATTAATATGGTCATTAATTACCATGATATCCCCAACATTAAAATCGGGATTTATTCCACCGCTGGCATTAGATACGAT
The DNA here is from genome assembly GCA_039714415.1 of Bacteroidota bacterium. Lineage (GTDB taxonomy): Bacteria > Bacteroidota > Bacteroidia > Bacteroidales > NBLH01 > NBLH01. The sequence goes on along the minus strand of JBDLJL010000024.1, from coordinate 3,813 downwards.
TAACAAATTAATACCCAATAGTTTTAAAACTCTCACAGGAAAGGTAACTTCCTGCATGGTATATCCTTCATAAAAGTGAAAACGACCTTGCATCGCTATTACTTTTTTCCCGTTAAACTCACCAAAAATCAGCGCACCTCTATGACCCTCAACTGTAGATATTGGGAAATTAGGTATGTCTTTATACTCAAGTTCATACTCAACATTCATTTCATCAGTTAATCCACCAAGGCCCGTTCCTAAAATTACACCTATTTCAGGATTAAACTTAAATTTTGATTGAATAAATTCAACGGTTTCTTTAATTTTTTCCAACATAGTCTATTATTTGGTTTTTAAATTCTTGTTCTCTATCCATTATAAATACTTCAACAGGTAAGTAAAAAAAACTCTGTTTCAATAATATGTCTGTAATTTTTATTTCCCTGATTTTTACCGCATCCTTTTCAGTTGTTATAATAATTTTTTTTTCATTTTTAATATTATTAAACGTAAAAAGTATTTTCCTTATTTTATTCTGAGTAAAGCTTGCATGATCAGGATAATTAAGGTGATGTATATCATTTGAAAACCTTTCATGATACTTTTTAAGTTGTTGAGGCCTGGCGATACCCGTAACAAGAACAATAGAATAAGAGTTTGCCGATAAGCCCCAATCCTTAGGAATAGAAACCGTATCTGATAAAAAGGGCACAAGTTTTCCATACCTGAGACCACTAAAATATAACTTTTGGCAAGGTCTGGGTTTTAAATTTTTACTAACAAGATTTCTGTCAATTGGTTTCAGAGTTTCGGGTGTTTTGCTCACAATTATAATATCAGCCCTATCCTTTGCTTTAACACTTTCGCGTAATCTTCCATACGGAAGAAGATAATCAGTATTAATATTTCTGTTATAATCCACCAACAATATAGATAAACCCGGTTTTATATATCGATGTTGAAAGGCATCATCCAAAATAACTGTATTTATTTTTTTCTTTATCAGTTGACTGACTCCATTAACTCTATTTGCATCAACTGCAACGGTTATATCCGGGAATTTTGTCTTAATCTGTTTGGTTTCATCACCTATATCATCAGAAGTTGAATAATCATTAGCAATTAAAAACCCTTTTGTTTTTCTTTTATACCCCCTGCTTAGCACGGCCAAATTCTTTTTTTCTTTTATTAAGTTGATAAGATATTCAACATGGGGTGTTTTACCGGTACCACCAATAGTAATATTGCCAACAGAAATTACGGGGATATCAAATTGTACAGATTTTAATATATTATGATCAAACAGCATATTACGAATACCAGTAACCAACCCATATAATAAGGAGAACGGAAATAATAATATTCGAAACATTTTAATTATACTTTTGAAGGCTAAGGCAAAGGCTAAGGAAGTTCAAATCAACTTTATTGGTTTCAATAAGCTTCCTTTGCCTTTGCCTTATACTTTTGTTTAATTTATTTCAATCTCAAAAGGCATTCTTGCCTGAACTCCTTTCATATTAGATAAAGACTGATAATACTCGTAAATTCTACTGAACTCATTATTATCATTACCAAATAGGTTTATCCTGATATTGCCACCAAGCTGCTCCATTATTTTTTCAAAAGGTTCTTTTTGTTTTGGTAAGGAAACAACACGATAATGATCCAAGCCAGCTTTTTCGGCTGCAATATCAATCGCATCTTCTAACCCGCCTAATTTATCAACAAGGCCAATTTCTAGGGCATTTGAACCACTCCAAACCCGTCCTTGTCCAATACTATCAACTTGTTCAGTTGTCATTCCCCGACCATCAGCTACATGTTGGATAAAAGTAGCATAAACTTCTTCAACACCACTTTGTATAAAAGCCCTTTCTTCCTTTTCCATAGTTTTGGAGACTGAGCCAATATCAGAAAAACGATTGGTATTCACTTTATCAAAAGTAATCCCTATTTTTTTATTCATCAACTCCTCTACATTAAATAAAAGACCAAACACTCCAATTGAGCCAGTTAAAGTGTTATGGCTTGCCAATATCGTATCTGCAACACAAGCAATATAATAACCACCGGAAGCTGCCAGGTCGCCCATAGAAACAATTACCGGTTTTTCCTTTTTAGCAAGGACTACTTCGCGCCAAATTATTTCAGAAGCTAAAGCACTTCCACCGGGCGAATTTACCCTTAACACAATTGCTTTTACTTTTTTATCTTTACGTACTGTTCTTATTGTTTTTGATAAACTTTCTGCACCAATCTCATTATCTTTTCCTTTACCCATAACAATTTCCCCGGAAGCATATATTACTGCAATTTTATCTTTTGCAAGCCCTTTTTTACCTTCAGGTCTTTTTTTAGGCACTTTGGTATATTTATTTAGTGAAATCAGTTTCAAGTCTTTATCTTCTTTTGCTTCAGATTTTTCTTTAAGCAATTCAATCATCTCGTCATAATACAATAAACTATCAACAAATCCCAACTCAACAGCCGATTCAGGATTTTTCAATAATAAGTTGTCTGCAATGTTATTCAATTCCGCAATATCAATATTCCTTGATTTTGCAATACCATTTTGAATAGATTGCCAAATTGAACCAATATAAGTTGAAACCTGCTCACGGTTAGCTTCACTCATTTTATCATACATAAAAGGCTCAACAGCACTTTTAAATTTACCATGTCGAATAATTACAGGCTTTACACCAAATTTTTCCAGTGCTTTTTTAAAAAACATCAGCTGTGCACTTAAGCCTACAAACATCATTTCCCCTTCCGGGTTTAAATATACTTTGTCTGCAACACTTGCAAGATAGTAAGTAGTTTGGGTATAGTAATCTGAATAACTCACTATACATTTACCTGATTCTTTAAAGGTACGCAGGCTATTCCTGATTTCCTGAATTGTAGCAATTCCTGTATTAAGACCGGACAGGTTAAGGTAAATCCCATCAATATTATCATCTTTACCAGCTTTCTCTATATTTGCAAGAATCGTATTCAACCCAAGGACTTTTTCCGGATTCATTGTAAATATATTAAAACCATCCAAAGGGTTGTCTGAACCCCGATCAACTATTTTTTTACTTAAATCCAATTTTAAGATAGAATGTTGTTCAATTTCAGTAACATCTTCACCCTGCGAAGAGCTTACAATTCCAATAATTATTAAAAACATCAAAAAAAACAAAACAATTGATGCTAAAATAGTCCCTACAAGAGATGCAAAAGTTACTTTCCAAAAGCTTTTCATATACTATAAATTGTTAAATGGTTATTTTTTGAATTGCGCTAAATTACTAAAATTTGGGTAAAAAATCATGATTTTTCAGACTGAAAATAACCAGGCAACATATTAACCTGAATTATGCACAAATTTCTATAATAAACTTATCATTAGCCCAGTCTTTCAAGGCAGGGACTGAAAGATGGACAAAAAACCCAGGAGAAATAAAGGTGTATCAAGCATTAAACAGCCCAAAAAGATTATGTTGACTCACAAGCAATTATATAGCAACTGCTCTTTTTAATCAACACAGGAAGGCAAAAAGGGTGTGATTCAATTTTTAGGCGAATATCTGGGGTCAGCATCCTGAGTAGGCTTGAACGTATCTTCTCAATATTGTGGGGCAGACTTTCCAGTCTGTCGCTGGGACAGGCTAGAAAGCCTATCCCACAAATCATTGCCCCTATTTTTTGAGAAGATACATAAAAAGAATAAAAATCTTGTTAATTTTGTAAATCCTGTCCAAAATTGGGTTGCTCCAGACTGCTATTTTTTAGAACTGAACAGCTCTGCCCCTTAAACTATGGACAAACTGCAAAATTGGT
>JBDLJL010000023.1:0-42991 GCA_039714415.1 Bacteroidota bacterium | reverse complement strand
AATTAGGGCAGGTGCAAAATTAAGGTATTGGTAGTTGGTGTATTAATGCCACACGATACAACCATCATTTTAATAAATTCAGAACTCAGCAATTATACTGTTTTTAATATCAAATCGCAAGTAGTCATTTAGAAACTGAAGCATGGTTAAGCTGTTAAATTGTTGATGAATAACAATATAACCATATAACAATTTAACCATGTTGTTCCAAATTTAACGGCCTTATACGATTATTTTTGTAATCTCATTTTTTTACTGAGCTCAGAAACTAATCAAAACAGAAAGCCAAAAGCTGATAATCAGTAAAACAGGAAAAGAAGAAACCGGCGAAGGCATCAGTTATTTACTTGAAACATTAAAACACTTGTTCCCGGAAAGGAAACTAAACCCCAAAACAGTACGTCAATCAGTAATAACCAATTTATTAAAACAGGGAAATGATTTAAGGATAGTACAAGCCTTTGCAGGGCATAAATACCCGAGCACAACAGAAAAATACAGGCAAACAGGGATAGAAGAATTAAAAGCAGGGATAGAGAAATATCACCCATTGAAATAAATAACAATGTTCTGTTTGCGACATCAAGTTAAATTAATAGTTTTGAACCTTAAATTTTGGAAATAATGAGTGAAACAAATAATAACCTGGTAATCCCGGATGAAATAATAATAACCAAGATTTATTTTGTCAGGGAGCAAAAAGTAATGATAGATAGTGACTTGGCAGAACTTTATGGAGTTGAAACACGAAGGTTAAATGAACAAGTAAAACGTAATATATCCAGGTTCCCCGAAGATTTTATGTTTCAACTAACCGATGAAGAATTTAAAAACTTGAAATCGCAAATTGCGACATCAAGTTGGGGAGGCCGAAGAAAAACACCTTACGTCTTTACAGAACATGGGGTTTTAATGCTATCAAGTGTTTTGAATAGTGAAAGAGCTGTAAGTGTTAATATCCAGATTATGAGAATTTTTACAAAAGTTCGTAAATTACTTACAGATAATCTAAATGTAAGACTTGATATTGAAGATATTAAAAAGAAGCTTGAGAACCACGATAAAAATATAGAGTTGGTATTTTCTTACCTTGATGAATTGATGGAGAAACAGGAAAACCCAAAACCAAGAAAGCAAATCGGTTTTAAAGGCAGCAAGCGTTAGATCCGTTGGAAACTTCCCAGCCCGCCACATCAGCACCGGGTACATTTAGCTGACAGAAAGCTAAGTAACATAATGCTGGTTATAGGCGCAATTTTGGCTTTTTTACCAGCATGGTTATGAGGAATATTGGTATGATTTCTGACGAAATGTTACAGGGAAACTACCAGGGATGTCCTGTCGTAACTTATTTTGATGCAAAAATTTCCTAAGATACTGAGTTTTTAAAAGCCCAGCCACGGTAGTAGTGGAAGCAAAACAAAAAGGACTGGATGATAGGGGAGTGTAAAAATAAAAAGACTTTGAAATTATTCCTCAAAAAAACTACCTCCAAAATGGTCTTCAGGGGTTTGTGTTAACTTGTTTTGTTTAACCAGATTTGTTTTTACTTTATCAATTATCAGGCAACAAATATTATGTCTTTCATTATCATAATATTTGTTAAACTCCTCTAAATCTTCAGTTGAAGCCATATTCATTATTTTTAAAGCCTCTTGACGTGCTTCTGGCTTTATAACATCATCTATAATTTCTTTAAGGGTCATTATTATTTATTATTTAATCGTTATTTTTAGATATAACCTTTTGTAATCCTACTCAAAACGCCTTTAGGCTTAAATCTATACTTTTTATCTGGTGGGTTAATTCACCAACAGAAACAAAGTCAACACCACATTCAGCATAGCCCCTGATGGTTTCCAGGTTTATACCACCTGATGATTCGGTTTCGTATTTTTCATTTATTATTTGAACAGCTTCACGGGTTTTTTCAATAGTAAAGTTGTCGAGCATAATACGGTCAACCCAACCTGTTTTCATTACCTGTGATAACTCTTCCATGTTTCTTACTTCAATTTCTACAGGTATTCTTTTTCCATATTTTTCCAAATAGTTTTGAATTTTTTCAATTGCTTTTTCTATTCCCCCGGCAAAATCAATATGGTTGTCTTTAATCATTATCATATCATACAGCCCCATTCGGTGATTTTCGCCACCCCCTATTTTTACTGCCATTTTTTCAAGCACCCTCATTCCGGGTGTTGTTTTTCGGGTATCGAGTACTTTTGTTTTTAAGCCGTTTAGTTTTTCTACATAGCGATTTGTATTGGTTGCAATACCACTCATTCGTTGCATGAAATTTAATACAAGTCTTTCTGCCTGTAATATGGAATGAGAACTACCTTCAACCTCAAAAACAATATCCCCGGTTTTTACTTTGGCACCATCATTAATGTAAAATTCCAGTTTTAAGTCAGGGTCAATTTTATGAAAAATATTTTTAGCAATTTTTACTCCGGCAATTACCCCGGCTTCTTTAACTAATAGTTTTGCTTTACCAATGGCACCTTTGGGTACACAGGCCAATGTGCTATGGTCACCATCACCAATGTCTTCAGCGATAGCAATATCAATAATCCGGTTGATGTTTTGTTCCTTATCAAATATTTTTTTCATGGTTTTATATTAAAAAGTAATACTCCTTATAGCCTTGGTTTATTAATTTCCCTTTATGGATAATAAATATAGCTGCAAAAGTAAAATATTATTTTTTTTAGCAGTCGCATTAGCCTGATTAATTCAGGGATTTCATAGAAAATTTGTGCATTATTCAGGTCAGTTCATTTTTTGAACTTGGCTTATCACCATTTGATTAACAATTGGTTTTTGGGAGTTCTTACGATAGGTAATAAAAATCCGGAAATTATTATTGTGTGTTTTTAATCGGGCAATGGCAAAATTTGTAGTATTATCTTTACTTTCACTTTCAACAATGAATGATTTTGGTGAGTTATTCACAAAAAAATTCTTGATTATAAGTTCTGCCTGTGCTTTACTGTATACATCACCTTTGTCAATAAGAAGAAGTTCAACATTTCGATCAAAATATAGAGCTAATTTTTTAGAATCGCCGGAAACAAATGCCTTTTTGATTTCATTTGGAAAGCGGGATTGTGCTTTCACCGTTTTTAACTGGCTAAAACCCATTGTAATTAAAAAGAATATGGCAATAATTCTGAAATTCACTTTATTTAAGAAGAAGTTACTTTAAGCTTTTTTTCACAAAAATTGAACCATCAAATTGATTAAAGTGACACAATTTTTGAACAAAATAGGATTGATGAACATGTGAAAAAAAGAAAAAGTGTACATTCTTTAATATTTGGTAACTGAACTTGACTTTTTTTAGCGTATTTTTATATTTTTGAACTAAATTCAAGAACTAAGTTTGTTGCTGTGAAGGTTAAATTCATTCTTATTGGTAAAACAAGTTTCAAATTTGTTGAAACTGGTCTTGAGATGTACAAAGAAAGGCTGAAACGCCTGGCAGATTTTGAACTTTCTATAATCCCTGACCTGAAAAATACAAAAAATATGCCGCATGAACTGATAAAAGTAAAAGAAGGTGCATTAATAATGAAAATATTGACTAATGCTGATTTTGTTGTTTTATTGGATGAAAAAGGACGAAGTTTAAATTCACTCAAATTTGCCAGCTTAATTGAAAACAAATTGTTGGCAAGTACCAAACAGTTAGTTTTTATTGTTGGGGGAGCTTATGGTTTTTCAAAAGAAATATATAAAAGAGGAGATTTTTTGTTATCATTGTCAGAGATGACCTTTTCTCATCAAATCATTCGTCTTTTTTTTATGGAACAAATATATAGGGCTTTCACGATAATTAAGGGTTTACCATATCATAATGAATAAAATAATTAATTTGAGAAAATTTAATGGTAATATAAAGTATCTGATTGTTTCGCTTATATTAGTGGTCGTTGCTGTTTTTGTTCAAAAGTATGAGCTGCAGCCTGATGGATACCAGGTTGATACTGAAGAATTTAGCCAAATATTATATGAAAAGGAAGATGATATTGGTGTTCGTTTAAAAGAAGTGTTTAATAAGTGTAGCATATTTATTGATAGTAGTGAAGTAAACTTGTTTGAGGTAAATAAGAACCTGAATTTTGAAGAGTTGAGAGCCAAAGGGTTTACCATTGCCATTTTTCTAAATGATTCATTGAGGTTTTGGACCGATAATGCCATTAAAATTGAAAAACAGTATTCAAAAACCCAACTAAACAATAATGTTGTTAAGTTAAATAACGCCTGGTATCTGGTAAAGCATATTCATTCTAAAAATATTGATGCTATTGGCCTGGTACTGATAAAACACAAATATTCTTTTGAAAATGATTATTTAAGTAATGCTTTTCATGCGGACTTTAACCAGCCTTCATCAATTAAAATATCATTAATTTCTTTATCCTATAGTTTTGATATTTCTGATCGCCAGGGTAATTATCTGTTTTCCCTGGTGCCTGTCAATACTATTTCTTCAAAAAGTATACATTGGCAATTAATAGGAATACTCTATTTTCTCAGTATTGCTTTTATGCTTTTGTTCATAACAAAATGGTTTAGGCAATTAAGTACACAACAGGTATACCCGACACGGTTAATATTATTTGTTATATTATCTGTGTTGTTTTTCAGGTATTTAATGCTGGAGTTCAAATATCCTTTCCATATATATTCTTTGGATTTTTTTGATCCACAGTATTTTGCTGTATCATATTTTTATCCCTCGTTAGGCGATTTTCTTATAAACGCCATGCTTATACTGTTTTTTGTTATTAGTTTTTTTATTCTTTTCAGAAAAGGACGATTTGTTCGAAAAATGGGCAAAAAAAGTAATTTAGTAAAATATCTAAGTGGCTTTGCCTTTTTTATATTATTAATCTCCTTTTTTCACATTATTGTTAACTACATTGAAAGTTTGGTTTTAAATTCAAGTTTAACGCTTGATGCTTATAAGGTTTTAGAATTTAGTGTATTAAGTCTGATATCATATTTCGTTATTGCAATTTTAATAATTGCTTTAATTATTCTGGTTGATTATATTTTCTTTATTGGAAAACATTTATTCAAGAAACGTTATTTTGTTATTGTTTTTCTATTTGCGTTAAGTTTTTTTTATGTATTTGCGCTGATATTAAATGTTGATGTATCGATAAAATCTATTCCGTTTTTATTGAGTTTGTTACCCTTGTTTTTTTACATTCATTATGGGGCAAAAAAGTATCATTATTCATTTTATATTGTTATAATTTTTATTAGCTCTATTTATGTTGTCCTTTTTACTTCAGAAACAATGAAAATAAAGGAACAAGATAAGGCAAAAGTTTTGATTTCAAAGCTTCAAACAGAAAGAGATCTAGTGGTAGAACACCTTTTGATAAACCTGGAACAAAAAATTTCTGAAGACAAGCCTCTTGAAAAACTGATTAATAACCCAAGTAATGAGAAGTCAGAAATGGTTTCTGATTATTTATTGAAAAAGTATTTTAAAGGGTATTTTAAAAAATATGACCTTGATATTCGTATTTGTTCCAATCATAATAATATTAAATCAAGCAATCAGTTAGAAGATTGTGCAAAATATTATGGAAAACAAGTTGTTGATTATGGTAAAAAGTTAAAAAAATCAAATTTTTATTACCTGGATAATCATAACGGCAGACTAAGTTATCTTGGTTCCGTGAATTATGATGTTGAGCAAACAAGTTATACCTTATATTTGATTCTTGATTCAAAACTGATTACCAGTGAAATAGGCTATCCTGATTTGTTAATTGAAGGAAATATAAAAAATAAGAATAGTTTAAGTGAGTATTCATATGCTAAATATAGTGAAAACGAACTGAAAACTCGTTTCGGCAACTTTCCTTATGATTTGAATGACAAAATGTTTGATGGCTCCAAGTCGGGTTATACATTTTTAGCATTAAACAATTTTGACCATATTGTATATAAACCATCAAAAGATAACCTTATTGTATTATCAAAGCCAAGTGTGAAAAGCCTTGATCTGGTAATAGCTTTTTCTTATGTTTTTTTGTTTTTTAATATCATACTACTTATTAGCCTGTCTGTTAATAATTTGCCATCATTAATTAATCTGGCACAACTTAATATTGAAAACAAGCTTTTGATGTCTATGATTTTTGTGCTGGCTTTGTCATTTATTATGGTCGGTGCAGGAACAGTTTATTATAACATTCAGCAGTTTGGGATAAAAAATGATAAAAACATTAGTGAAAAATTGGAGTCGGTATTAAAGGGACTTGAGCTCGAAATAATTGATGTAAATGTAGAAGACTCTACTTTGCAAACGGTAGATGTTCAGAAACTCAATGATTTGCTAAGAAAACAAGCCGATGTTTTTTATACAGATATAAATTTGTATGATTTCCAGGGAGGTTTAATAGCTTCTTCGCGACCGGAAATTTTCACTAAAGGCCTTATAGGGGATTTTATGGACCCTGAAGCCTACAAACAAATGGAAATTAATGAAAAGGTACGTTATATTCATCAGGAAAATGTGAGTTCATTGGAATACACATCTGCCTATGCCTTATTAAGAGATGCTGATAATAAAAAATTAGCGTACATAAACCTACCTCATTTTACAGAACCGGGTACTCTGCAAAAAGAAATTTCAAACCTGATTGTAGCGGTAATCAATTTATACGTAGTACTGTTTATTATTATAGCTGCCGTTTCTTTTTTTATGTCAAATAAAATTACACAACCCCTGCGTATGCTGCAAAATAAATTTATGGGTGTTGAACTTGGTAAACAATCGGAACAAATTAGTTATAACAAAAAAGATGAAATAGGTGCTTTGGTAACTGAGTATAATAACATGGTAATAAAACTAGCTGAGAATATCGAACTTTTGGCCAAAACAGAAAGGGAAAGTGCTTGGCGTGAAATGGCAAAACAGGTTGCGCATGAAATAAAAAACCCGCTTACACCAATGAAGTTGAGTGTTCAGTTTTTGCAAAGGTCATGGCAGGATCAGGATGATAATTTTGAAAAAAAACTTGACAAATATACACAAGCCTTAATTGACCAGATAAATACACTTTCAAATATAGCCAATGAGTTTTCCAGTTTTGCCAAAATGCCTAAACCTCAAAATGAGCTTGTAAACTTGGTCGAAAAGCTTGAAAATACGATTAATCTATTCTCACATGATGAGAATATTGAGCTGATATCAAATTTTAAAAATAACAAGGTGATAAATATTATTGCTGATAAAGAACAAATTTCAAGGGTGTTTAATAATTTAATTAAAAATGCTATTCAGGCAGTACCATCTGATCGCAAAGGAAAAATATCAGTAAACCTTAAAAAGGAAAATGGTTTTGCTTTGGTTAAAATAAAGGATAATGGGGGCGGAATTTCAGAAGAGGAGAAAGAAAAGCTGTTTATACCCAATTTTACAACTAAATCCACAGGAATGGGCATGGGGCTACCTATTGTTAAGGAAATAATAGAAAATGCCAAAGGTGAAATTTGGTTTGAGAGTACTATTAATAAAGGAACAACTTTTTTTATAAAGTTACCTGAAGCTATGCCTAATGAGAATGGTAATTATTTGGGCATGTAAGAATACTAATGAGTTAGAGAATAAATAATCCTGTAGTATTTAATTTCTAAAATAATTCGGCGTAGAACATAATTTGGTGTGTTTTGGTTGGGGTAAGAGAAGATTTGTTGTAAAATAATATTCAAAATAAAAAATCTGCAAGGCTTATAAGGCATTTGCAGATTTTTTAAATTTTCACTAATATCCTCAATTAAAAAGCATAACCAATTGCGAAAGTAGCAGTAGGGAAAATGAAATTATCAGTTTGATTGCTGCCGCCTGTATAATTATCATCTACAGTTATCATGTGATAAAGTGGTCCAACACCCAGATCAAGAGCAAAACCACTATCAAATGCCCATTGATAGCCTAGTTCTGCACCAATTGAAAAATCAGCTATCTTATCAACTCCACTACCTGCTGTACTGTATTTGGCTTGAGGCATTGCGTAAAAACCTGATGGGATCTCTTTTTTTGCATTGGTGAAATAATACCTAAATCCAGCTTCCCCACCATAACCATTTATTTCTACCCCAAAAAGCTTATATAAATAAAAAACGCCAATTTGAACAGAAGCTTTACTGTTTATAGGTTTTTCATACTTCACATTTAAATTTCCAAAAGCTAAAGTGATAGGGCTTGTTTTTATAACATGATTAAATTTTTGAGAAAATCCTGTAGTGGCAAAAAGAATTACTGCAGCGAATAAAAATAATTTCTTTTTCATTTTCTTTAATTTAAGTTAATATTATAATTTGGTATAACAAAAATATCAAATTATTAATTCTTATCCAATGATATCTGCTTTTATTTATTTGAGCAATTTATTATAATTGACAAATATGTAATTAAAATTAACAGGGTATTCATGGAATAATTTTATCTTTTCGAACTAAATCGAGTTTTACGGCTGTATGCTTAACTCGATATGTGTTAGGTTGATAAGTCTTGATTAAAAGGTGAATGTCATCCAATTCTTAATTAAAAACATCTAATCAAATAATTCGGTTTAGTGAAAAGACCATCTATTCTTAAATTCCTTTAGCTCTTTCATAAACCCCCGGCCATTCAATATTAATTCCCAATTGTTCTGCTGCATGTAAGGGCCAATGAGGATCACTTAACAAACCACGCGCAATTGCAATTAAGTCTGCTTGTTTATTGATTAGAATTTCATTTGCAAATTCCGGGTTTTCAAGTCTGCCAACTGCAATGGTTGGTTTTTTAATAAGGTATTTTAACTTTTTTGCATATTTTAATTGATATCCAGGGTACACTTTATAGCTTTCTTTGTCATATAAACCACCTGAACTTATATGCAAAATGTCATACAAATCACTAACATCTAATAATAAATCAGCTAAAGATTCCTGTGTGTTCCCTTCCGGGTGATATTCTTCACCTGAAATCCTTAAAAATACGGGTTTTTCAATGGGGAAGTTTTCTCGGGTTTTTTCCAATACTTGTTTCAGAAATAAAACCCGATTTTTGCCATATTCATCACTACGTTTATTGGTAATTGGTGAAAGAAATTCACTTATAAGGTAACCATGTGCGCCGTGTATTTCAATAAAATCAAATTTTGCCTGTTCAGCTCTTTTAGCCGCTTGTCCAAACTTATCAACAATATTAGAAATTTCTGATACAGTTAGTTCTTTTGGCGTGGGAAAATCATCATTAAATGCAATAGGGCTCGGCGCAACAATTTCCTCGTTCTGTATTCTTGATTTTCGTCCTGCATGAGCAATTTGGATTCCAACCAGACTCCCATAACGCTTACATTCTTTGATAATATTTGATAAAGGCTCAATAAATTTGTCATCCCAAAGTCCCAAGTCATTCATAGAAATCCTTCCTCGAGCTTCAACAGCACTTGCCTCTAATATTATAATACCAACCTGGCCAATCGCCCTGGCAGTATAGTGAACAAGATGGTAATTATTTGCCATGCCATCATCAGCCATATACTGGCACATGGGTGCCATAACAACCCGGTTTTTGCTTTGCAGGTTTTTTATTTTGTAAGGTTCAAATAACATAAAGTTTTAATTTAGGATTATTTAGTCAGGCGCAAATATTAAATTGCAATTTAAGTAAAAATCACCTCTAATTTACTACCATTTCGCAAAATACACTGGAGTTATCAATTTCATGAATTGTGGTTTTTACATCAAAATGAGAAGCTAATTCAATGAATTCTTGCCTGGAATACGTTGTTGCCTTAAATCCATCTTTACAAACAATAACCCCGTTTTTAGTTAGTTTAGGATCAATTTTACCAATTAACTTGTGTTTAGCTTGGATTTGAAACCAGTTAAGCCGATCATCCCAAAATTTTTCTGAATAAGATGAGAAAAGAATAGTACCACCTTTTCTGGTAACCCGAATTGATTCTTTTATCAATTTTAGCGGGTTTACTTTGAATGCTGAAATACCATTTTGAACACATATAACCTTATCGAAATAATTATCAGCAAATTTCAAATCAATTGCATCCATGGTATAGAACTCGCAATCCACACTATTTCCAATAATTTTTTTTGCCAATTGTATATTGTCTTTGGAAATATCAATTCCAATAACTCTTTTTGCTTTCTTCAATAGTTTTGTCGTTACCCTGCCATATCCACACCCTAAATCCAGTACTAAATCATTTTTACTAATTCTCTTCAAAACAAAGTTTATTTCAGCTTCAAGGAATTGTTTTACTCTTACCGGTGCTATTTCATAGCATTTTTGTAATTTGTTTGAGTTTAGCAGATTTGAATAATAATTTGACATGGCAGCGGTATAAAATATTGGATTATAAAATTAACTCAATAATCCGCAGATAATGCAAATGCTTGTAGATAATACTGAAATTTAGAGAAAAAAGCTAAAAGTATTATGCCGATGGATTAGCAAGTTAAGGGAATTTATTTTCTGTTATTTGATAACCAATCGGTATAATTCTTCATGAAATCTGCATTAATCTGGATAATATGCGGATAAAATTGGTAAAACTGACAAAATATAGTTTTAAATAAATAATCCTTTCTAAATTTAATAATATTTTGATTAATATTTAGAAAACAATAGGGGTATTATCAGGAAGGTACTGTCTTATCATTAAACAATAAAATGACATAAAAGGGTAAATTCATGCCGTTTACCAAAATAATTCTACATTTTATCGAATAATAATATTTTTTTAATCATTTAGCAATTAGTTTTGAACAAGTTTTATTTGTTATAATACATACTTATTAATTACCATATGAAAAAATCGACACTTTTAATTACTTTACTACTGATTATTGGCTTATCTACCTATGGGCAAAACAAATATACATACAGTGGTTATATAAAGGATGCGTCTTCTGGTGAAGAATTGATAGGTGCCGCTGTTTATGTCGAGGCCCTTAAAACAGGTACCATAACTAATTCATATGGATTTTTTTCAATATCACTGCCAAAAAATACTTATAGTGTGAAAATCTCATATATAGGTTATGAAACACAGGTGTTTAAAATTAATCTTGCCAATAATATTAGAAAAGATATTCAGATGAAGCCACAAAATGAAACAATTGAAGAAGTAAAAGTTGTGGGCAAGCGGGAAGATGAAAATGTGAGCAGTAATGAAATGAGTGTTAATAAGCTGGAAATGAAAACGATTTTAAAAATTCCAGCCTTAATGGGTGAAGTAGATGTTTTGAGAACCATTCAAATGTTACCTGGTGTTCAGACAGTAGGTGAAGGAAGTATTGGGTTTTACGTTAGAGGAGGAGGTGTAGACCAAAACCTTATTTTATTGGATGAAGCTACAGTGTATAATGCTTCTCATCTGGGTGGAATTTTTTCAGTCTTTAATCAGGATGCATTAAAAGATGTTAAATTATATAAAGGTGGTATCCCATCCATTTATGGTGGTCGTTTATCTTCTATTCTGGAGATAAGGATGAAAGAGGGGAACAAGAAAAAATTCAATGCAACCGGTGGACTGGGCTTGGTTTCCAGCAGGCTTACGCTTGAAGCGCCTATAATAAAGGATAAAGGGTCTTTTATCGTTTCAGGTAGAAGGATGTATGTCGATCTTTTTTTCCCGCTAATGAAAGACTCCCTGGTTAAAAAAAGCAAAGCTCATTTTTATGATTTCAATGCGAAAGCAAATTATGAGATAAATGAAAATAACCGCGTTTTTGTATCTGGGTATTTTGGAAAAGATATTGTGAAGTTTGGTGATTTAATGGGTATGGATTACGGAAACCAAACTTTAACTACACGTTTTAACCATCTTTTTAATAGTAAAGTTTTTGCCAATTATACGATAATTTATAGCAAATTTGATTATGGTATTGGTGTGCCAAACGGTGAAGAGGCTTTTGATTGGTCCGCAGGTATTAATGATTTGTCTTTTAAAAATGATTATACATGGTTTTTAAATCCACAAAATAAATTAGAAATCGGTGGGCTGATTATGCATCATACATTTAGGCCGGGTAAGTTTATCCCTACAAGTGATGAAAGTATTTTCTCAGGCCGGGAATTAGATGATTCCTATGCAATGGAGTATGGCGTTTATGCTGAAAATGACCAAAAAATTGGTGATAAATTATCCTTAAGGTATGGTTTACGGTTCTCTGCATTTCAAAACCTGGGGCCTTACACGCATTATATTTATGATGATACTGATCCTGATGCGTATATTATAACAGATTCAGTTAAATATAGCAAGGGTGAACTTTTTAATACAAATATGAACCTTGAGCCCCGTTTAAGTATTAATTATCGGTTAAATAATGAAAGTTCATTAAAGCTAAGCTATAACAGAATGGTTCAGTATATTCATCTGACTACTAATACTATGACCATGACACCAATGGATATTTGGTTTCCGAGTAGTCCTAATGTGAAACCCCAAAAAGCAGATCAGTTCGCATTGGGTTATTTTAGAAATTTTCTTGATAATACTTATGAGACTTCTGTAGAGTTTTATTATAAGGAAATGTATAATACAATTGATTATAAAGATCATGCTGAAATGTTGTTAAATCCTTATCTTGAGGGCGAACTACGTTTTGGTGATTCTTACTCATATGGTGCTGAGTTTTTGCTTAAAAAGCAGGTTGGTGAGTTTACAGGTTGGCTTAGTTATACTTATTCACGTGTTATCCGTGAGATACCAGAAATAAATAATGGAAACCCATATCCAGCTAATTATGATAAGCCAAACGATATTTCCCTGATTTTGTCATATGATTTTTTTGAGAAACTTAATGTTTCCTTAAGTTGGTTTTACTCAACAGGTGCACCCCGAACTATGCCTACAGGACGATTTGAGTATTCCGGAATGATAGTACCTGTGTACTCTGATCGGAACTCTGTTCGTTTACCGGATTACCACCGTATGGATGTTGCGGTTACTTATAATTTTAGTAAGACAAAAGAAAATGGTGAACCGAAAAAGTTTCATAGCAGTTTAAATTTTTCAATATACAATCTGTATAATAGGCATAATGCCTATTCTATTACATTTGAACAGGTTGAAGGGCGCCCCTTTGAAACCCAGGCGGTGAAAACCTATTTGTTTAAAACCATTCCTTCTATCACTTATAATTTTAGATTTTAAAAATAAAACAATGAAGAAATTAATTTTATTTATTCCGTTAATTTATTGGTTAATAAGTTCCTGTACTGAGATTATGGACATGGATTTAAATGATGAAAACAATAACCGCTTAGTTGTGGAAGGTACAATAACTGACGAACTGAAACTTCATAAAGTGAAATTATCACGGACAAGCGACTATTTTTTAAATCAACCAGCGAAATCAGAATTGGGGGCAATAGTTACGATATCAAATGAAGATACTCTTTTCAACCTGGTAGATATTGACAATGATGGTGTTTATCATACAGATAAAGAATTAGCCGGTACTCCTGGTAAAAGTTATTTGTTAAATGTTATCCTTGCTGATGGAAACGTTCATACAGCTGAGTCATTTATGAAACCTGTTCCACCTATGGATTCGATAAAATATGAATATTTAAAATCGGATATTCCTTTTGATGAGAGTTTTTATTACAGCATTAATATTTTTGTTCAGGAACCTCCTTCAACAGGTGACTGTTACCAGTGGGAATTGTTTATTGATGGGGTACATGATTCAGATACTTTAAGAAATAAAAACTTTGTTACCGATGATTTTGTAAATGGGGTATATATTTCAAATTGGCCGGTATATCAAATAAAGGAAGAGAAGATAGAGAATGATACTAGTGTTATTAAACTACAAATGCTTTCCATTTCAAAAGAAGAATATAATTTTAAGCTGGCAATTCTTTTCGAAACAGATTTTAGTGGTGCCGGTTTTAGTGGTCCACCTGCAAATATACCTTCAAATGTTAGTAATGGGGCTGTGGGGTATTTTAGTGCCTCAGCGGTAACGGAAGATAGTTTGCTTATTTTCAAAGGACGTAATGTTGATTAGCCCAAAAAAAGATATGTCGTAAGACGACATGTTATATGCAATGTGTGTTCTTTGGCTCGAGTAATGCAATTGTAAGTGTTACTGATTATAGTTGGTCATTTACTTAAGCTTATTTATTCTGTTTTCATCAAAACCATCCTGTCATATATCAAAAACTAAAGTTAGTTTCTCACATTTTAACGTTATAAAACAAACATGTTTTTGCATTGAAATCCTTATAAAGCAGATAATTTGCCTAATTCAGACAATAATATGTTTATAACTTTTTTAATGCATTGTTAAAAATTATTTTACATTCGTTTATAAGGACATGTTAATATAATTGTCACTTTATTTTGGAGGGAGTTAAAATAAGTAATGATAAACAGGACCAACATAAGGATTGAGGCTAAGCCGGAAAGGGTTATCCCTCTTTTTTTGGATATGAAGGAAAAAGAAAGGGTTGACCATATAGTTTCAAAAGTTCTGTTATTAAATGATATTACTGTCGACAAGTTATTAACAGAAGTGTTAGAAGAATTTGACAGTAGGCATCATAATTTTAAAAGAGCCATATTAAAGCATTTTCAAAACATTGAAAGTAACATTTCCGCAGGACAAACTCTATCTTTTTCAAAAAAATTACTAATAGGTGCCTATTTTACTAAAGAATATTCCCTTGAATCAGCTGCTTTATTTAATCCATCAATTATTGTACATCCTAATCAAGGTGGACTCAAACATGGAGAAATAAGGTTTATAATGAGCCTGAGGGCAACAGGTGAAGGGCATATTTCTTCTATTGAATTCAGTACCGGAATTATTTCAGAAAAAGGTAAGATTTCTATTGATCAACAGGCATCTCATTTAATCTGCCCAAACAAAGTTGACGATTTAAAATATCCAAAACACTTTGTGAAAAAAAGGGCAAAGTCCTATAATGGATTTAATTATTCATTATTTGATTATTTACCGGATTATTTTACTAAATCTGAAGCTCTGCAGTTTATTGAAAATTTGAGGAATGGACATGTAACTCAATTTATGGCAACCAAAGAAGCATTAGATGAGATATTTGACATCAATTATAATTTAACATTTGAGGAAGAAATTCCTATCAATAGTAAAGTTATTTTCCCTTCATCAGCGGCTGAATCAAAAGGGATGGAGGATGTAAGATTTGTGAAATTTACAGATGATGGTAAATCGAAGTACTTCGGAACATATACCGCTTATAACGGACATGATATTCGGGTTCAGATTATTGAAACAGAAGATTTTAATTCCTTTAAAATTCGTTCACTTTACGGCACAGCTGTTTTTGGAAAAGGGATGGCCCTTTTCCCTGAAAAAATAAATGGCAGGTATGCTATGATTGGAAGACAAGGGGGGAAATGTATAACTATCATGTATTCAAATGATATATATCATTGGGACTCATATAAGATTATCCAAAAGCCGGAACGTGAATGGGAAATGACCCAGTTGGGAAATAGTGGCAGCCCAATAAAAACACCTAAAGGCTGGTTGTTGCTTACGCATGCGGTAGGGCCTCTCAGAAAATATGTGATTAGTGCTACATTGCTCGATCTTCATAATCCGGGAATTGTTATTGCAAGTCTGGATAAACCGCTAATTAGTCCTAATAGTCATGAGCGTAATGGATATGTTCCAAATGTGGTTTATACCTGTGGGTTTTTACAACATGAGGATAATCTGATAATTCCTTATGCAATGTCCGATAGTATTACTGGTTTTGCTACCGTTAATCTAAATGAGCTTATTAATGAATTACTTAAAAATAAGCAGGTAAAATAATTTATCTATTTTGGCCAATTATTTGGCTTGTTCCAAATTGTGTCTGTTCATTACTGATAAACCGGATGTTTGCTTTATCAAACCAGGCTTTAATTTCATTTTCTGAATAAGTGGTGCCGGATTTTGTCCCAACTAACATGTTAATAGAGAATATTGCACCACGCATAGGACTTGTTTTATCTTCATTCATAATAAAATCATCAATTAAAATACGGCCATTTTTGTTCAAGGCAGAAGCGCATTTTAGGATAAGTTTTTGATTTTTTTCAAAAGAATTACTGTGTATAATGGCAGACAAAAATATTAAATCGTATCCAGTTCCAATATCATCCTTCAGATAATCACCTGCAATAGTATGAATTTTACCTTCAAACCCTTCTTTTTCTATGTGCTCTTTAGTAAGCAGAATAACATTGGGTAAATCAAAAACGGATACATTTAATTCTTTTTTTCGGGTTTTAAATGCCATGGCAAAAACTCCTGAACCTCCCCCAATATCCAGTATTGAATTGACACCATCTAAATCTATTTTTTTTACAGTTCCGGGTGCTGTCTTTTTTGCACGGTTATGCATAGCCCCAATAAAATTTCTCAGCCAATCTTCATCTTTGTCAATTATTTGTGTTTGATGTGGAACCGTTCCTGTTTTTACAATTTGAGTTAACGAACTCCATGAATCCCACAGATTAATACTGTGATAAATTCTCGAAAGAAAATCAGGCTTACCTTTAACCAAAAAGCTTTCAGCAATGGGTAAATTGCTGAATTTCTCGTTTTTCTTTTCTAATAATTCCAGAGAACATAAAGCATTCATTAGTCTTTCTAAGGGATCAGTATCTATATTCCGATTTTTAGCAATTTCTTTTGCAGATTTTTTGGTATTACTTAAGAGTGTGAATATCCCCAGTTCAAAAGCCGTGAGAATAACCCTGCTTTTTTGGAACCCATTAATCATATTATTTAGTTCTTCCTGATTAAGTTTATTCGACCTTGACATAATTCTCATTTAGATTATTTAATTAAAACTTCCATAAGCTCTTGCTGCGAATTAACTCTATCCACAGTGTTTAAAATGTCTTGTGATATTTTTTTTATACTTGTAATGTCCTGTGAACTATTATTTCTGGTCAGCATATTATAATGATATTCAACTATTAGGTTCAAAAGCATCCCGCCTTTTTCAATATAGGAACTTCTTCCACCTGTTTGGTCTACTACACCATAAATATACCCTCTTAATTTTGCAAGAGCAGTTGCACTATGCCAAACATTTATTACATTGTCCGTTAAACTAAAACCCACTTTTCTGGCTTCATTTCTATAGGCTTCCATATCTTCAAAAGTCAGGTTAAAAGCAGAAAAAGAACGGTTTCCGTTTTTAGTTACTCCTTCAGATAAAGTATATTGCCAAAGCGTGTATATTCCAGCTTTAATTCCTGTACCTGTTTTACTAATACCTGGAGGAGTTTCCCTATCAAAAGTGTCCCGGTAGATAAGTTTCCAGCTGATGTTATTAATTGTTGACATAGGTTAGATGTTTTTTTATCAGGTGATTATCAATTCACTATTTTTGAATTAAAAAAACTGGATATAATAATATATAAATTTACGAAATTATTTTAACCTTTATGTTGAAATTTGGAAGCATTTATAACTACAAAAATCATATTTGAATAAGTACCTATTCTTGTTTTGCGTTTCAGGCAATTTTTTCTATTATTGCATAAGCATATCTATAATGTGAAAAAGTAACAACATGCCTTTTGTACTAAGAATAAGATGACCAAAAAAATATCTATATTCCTCGTTGAAGATCATAAAATTGTTCGTGATGGGCTTAAGGCGTTATTACTTGGAGTAAATGATATCAAAATAATTGGTGAAGCTGCATCAGGGAAAGTTTTTTTTGAAAAGTTACTGGAAGTTAAACCTGATATTGTTATTCTTGATATTGGACTTCCGGATATTTCAGGAATTGAGATTGCACAAAAATTAACTCATAATCTCCCTGAAACAAAAGTAATCGTTTTAACTGCGAATACTGATGAAAACAGTATTGTCCAGGCAGTTAAAGCAGGCGTATCCGGTTTTTTATCAAAAGATACTCCAAAGGATGAATTTCTTGAAGCTATAAGAAGTGTCCAAAATGGTGAGAAATATTTTGGTGATGCCATTTCTAATATTGTATATAAGGGTTATATAAATACCATTAAGGGCAAACAACCCAAAGATAAAAAATCTCTTACTAGTAGAGAACTTGAAGTTTTAAAACTTATTTCAGAAGGTTTAACTTATAAGGAAATTGCAGAAAAGCTTTTTATAAGTGCCCGAACTGTAGAAACCCACCGTAATAATATATTAGAAAAGTTAAACCTTAACAATAATATTGAACTTGTTAAATATGCGATTAAGCATAAAATAGTTGATTTATAATTACCCCATTGGTGTAAAGACCTTTCCCCGGACATATCAATTATCCAAATAATACGTGTTTCATCCTTTTGTCCGTAAAATCCCGTACAATTAATTAGGGTTGTTTTACGGATTGACTTGTTATGATTAAAACTGTAATTTTGAATAAAATTATTAGAGATCACCATTATTGCTATCGAAAAGTACTGTGCGGAGATATTGAAAATGAGAAGATGAACTATTGTTAATGATGTTAAACAGCGAAAATAAGCATATTCTTCCTCATGAAAATATGGAAAGTGAAATTATGAACTGCCAAAGGGAAACTGAACAGGATATTTTGGCTAACAAGATCGTTAACGCATATTATAATTTAAAAAAAACGAATATATTGATTGCTCAATTATCAGAGTTCTCAGCACAAAAACATCATTTACAAAAACAACATAAATTATTAAATGCTAAATTAAATAGCAGGATTATAGAAATAATTGAGAAAAATGGGAAATAGGATCATGTAAATACTATCTAAGTTGAGTGGTATGAGTATAGCGAAATAGCGCTTTACTTAGATATAACCCCGATATAGAAATAGTTGGTTTTTACCTAATAGGTGTGATGAAAACCATACTATTTCTCAATTCCCGTAAAAAAAAAGCGGGACAGGCTGTGAGCGAGAATCGCTCAATTTGGATATTATCTAAACAATAAATTATAAACTCAAAATTAATTAACTATGAACTCAAAAAAACTAATGTATCTCGTGTCGATTATGCTAATGCTTTTTTTTATAGTAGATACAAATGCACAAATTGGCAAATTGAAAGATAAGCTGAAAAATACAAAGCTTAAAACAAAGACTGTTACTAAAGAAAAGACAACAAGTAACAACTCGCAAACATCAAGTAACAACAAGCAGTCTTCAAATGATGCCGGTTTAACAGGTAAGATTTGGTATGTGTCAAAAACTACAGGAAAAAACAAGAATGCCGGTACTAAAGATGCACCCTTAAAAAATATTGATAAAGCAATAAAAATGGCCCAGGTTGGGGATGAAATTTATATTGCGGGTGGTAAATATATGGGTACTTTTAATATAGGATATCTTGAATCAGACAAACCTCTGCGTTTATACGGAAGCTGGGATGCCAATTTTACAAAACAAGATATTGTTAATCATCCTACCCTGTTTCAACCGGACAATGCCAGTGGCGGAAAATCAAGAAAGGCACTGTTAAGGTTTACGAAAAATGTTGAGAACACCATGATTGATGGAATTGTTTGGGATAGTGGTGACAGGAATCTTTATGACACAAAGAAAGGGATTGTGGAAGGAGTAGAAGGTGGATTAATGAGGTTGCCCACGGAACCTTTACCCGGATTTAATAGTACAGTTGGTGAGCCACTTATTTCCTTTAGAAGTGCTACCCGCGGAGGGAACATTACTGTACAAAACTGTGTTTTTGTTAATGGTGCATCATTTGCTTTGCAGGCAGGTTTATTTACTGGAACATTCAAGGTTCTTAATAATGTATTTGTTGCAAACAAAATGGCTGCCGTTGAGATTTATGGAACCTGTGCAGGAAGTAACCAAAAAGCCAATATGGTTGCCTGTGGAGAAGTTGAAGTAGCTCATAATACTATATTATTTACATGGAGCCGTTTAAAAGATTATTTGGATATGGGCTATGGTGTGCGGATTATGACAAAACTAAAGTATAATATCCATCACAATATAATTGGTGCAAATATCATGGGTGGTATTGATAATTCACGTTTCTGCAAAGATGAATTCGTGAAAATTGATAATAATATATTATTTGGAAACAAAGGCGGGGATTTATATTACACACCGGCAAGTAATACAAAATTACAGTTAACTGCTGATCAATTTGAAGACCTGGAGTTTGAAAGTGTTTCAAATAATGATGGTACAGCACCGGCAATTCCTGTAAACCAAGCTTATCTAAAAGCATTTTTTGCTGCCAGATATAAGGAAACTACCAATTACAACCCAAATTCTACTCAAAATCAATGGGCAAGGGCTTTAGGAATGAACCAGCAAGGCACCATGACATCCAGTGCTACTATGTTTATGAATAAGTATCCCTGGAAGGAGGCTTTAAAATTATTTGGCGGATCTGCTAAGGCCGGCGCACAAAAGCCTGCTTCAAAGTAATTTTATAAGAAAATACTTAGTTTTTTAATAAATCCTGCATTCTTATATGGGTGTAGGATTTATTTTATCATTTTATTTTATCGTTTTCTTCAAAATAAACTTCAATATAGTTTCCGTCTGAGTGAATAAAAAGCAATGTATTTAAGTCAAGTTTGATAAAATCTGCTTTTATTTGGGATGGCAATGTTAATATATCTTCCTTAATAGCAGGGCTGGTATTCTCTATCCTGTTTTTTAATTTCTTACCAATCATTTTTTTTTCATAATAATTTAAAAGGTATTCGTGAGTTCGCTGTCGCTCAGTTCAGGATAGGAAGAAATGCACATCAAGCCGTTGCACAAGATTGATTCCATAAGAAGACTTGAACGACACTATCCTAAAAAGTGTCTTTTATATATTGTTAACGGCTGGCATTGATTGATTTTAGGTAAGTTTCTGGTGAAAATACTCCTAATTCACTATTCTTATAGTCTTTCAGATTCCTTGTGAGAATTAAGTCAACACTTCCGCTGTTTATTGCTGAAAAGTTCTGCAAACCATCTTCGAAGTTTTTAAATCCAGAATTCAAGGCGTTTTCTACAATAGTTCTGTCCATCGAAAGAACATCTGTTATTTTCAATAGTTGTTTAAGCTTTTCTATAACTTTTTCATGCTTTGCTGTTTGACGAAGTAAATAATAAACATTACTATAAATCAATGGAGTCAAATAACCTTTAATTTTCCCTGATTCACATAATCCAAGTATAGCAGATGAAAATTCTACAAAAGGTTTTCGGTCAAAAAAAGAATCTAAAATTACGTCTGAATCAATTAAAACTCTGTCCATGTTATAAATACTTTTCTGTTAGAGCTTTTGTCAATTCCTTTTTATAATCAAAATCTTTCGGAGCTTTAAATGAACCTCTTAAAGAGTCCGTAATTGGAGTAGATTTAGCTTTCACAATTCCTTCTTCTTTTACGATAGCTTTAAAATAGTTTTCAACGATATCAGATAAGCTACGACCTTTCCCCTTAGCGTATTCTTTAGCTTTTTCTATTAAAGCTTGTTCTATTGTCAATGTGAGTTTAGTATTCATCTCTGTATTTATTTAATTCTTTTTACAAAGATAGTGCTTTTTAATCACCCGTGCAATTATTGTAATTTTTATACGTGTTAATTTGCAGCCTGCACTGCCGTTAACGCTTGGCTAAGCCCAGTAATGGTTTAAAAACTAAGCACTTTACTTAAAGCGGATAGCCAAATTTTTGATCTGGTAAATATAGTACTTTAAAATGTCAAATCGTAGATTTGGCGGTGGAAATTAATGCAATAAGCTATCAAACAGTTAGTTCCCTTATTGGGTATAGCTTTTGTCTGTGCCCTGCATGAGCAGCAGACCTTGCAGGTTGTTATTAATAAACAACATTAAAAACAGTAAGCTTCCGGGGAATGAACAGGCAAAACCTGCCAGGTTGAGCCGGGTTTGTCGTGCCGGGAAAAATGTTGGAAAAAGAAGGTGCTTATTTTTTAATATTTCAAATAGTAGGATTTTCTATATTCAAGTGCCATAAATTATGCTGATCCTGAAAACTTAATGGATATTATTATTGTTAATTTTATTTAGAAAACAATAAAGAGAAACCTTTAATCATAACACGACTCAGGCATAGCCTAAACGTTAAATTCTACAAGTTCCTGCAATCATCATCTTGATGCTCATTTAAAGATGAGAAACTATCATTTAGCTCTTCTTTAAGGAATTGAGCAGTAAACCCTTTGTTCAGTTTTGTAATTTTTTCCGGCGTACCTTCAGCTAAAATATAACCTCCTTTCTTGCCTCCTTCGGGACCTAAATCAATGATATGGTCTGCGGTTTTTATTACATCCATGTTGTGTTCAATAATCACTACGGTATTGCCTTTGTCTACTAAACGGTTTAAAACGCATAGCAATACCCTTATGTCTTCAAAATGCAGACCGGTGGTCGGTTCATCTAAAATGTAAAGTGTTTTGCCGGTATCGCGTTTGGCTAATTCTGTTGCCAGTTTTACCCTTTGAGCTTCACCTCCGGAAAGAGTAGTAGATGCCTGCCCTAGTGTGATATAACCTAATCCAACATCTTTTAAAGCTTGTAGCTTTTGAATTATCTTAGGAATGTTTTCAAAGAAATCAACCGCCAGGTTAATGGTCATATCCAAAACATCGCTAATGGATTTTCCTTTGTAACGTACCTCAAGGGTTTCACTATTGTAACGTCTGCCAGCACAATCTTCACAATGAACATAAACATCAGGAAGGAAGTTCATTTCAATAGTACGCAGCCCTGCGCCCTGACAGGTTTCACAACGACCACCTTTTACATTAAATGAGAACCTGCCGCTTTTATAACCTCTTATTTGCGATTCGGGTAGCTTCTCGTAAAGTTTTCTAATCTCATCAAAAACCTTAGTGTAAGTTGCAGGGTTAGAACGTGGTGTCCGGCCAATAGGTGATTGGTCTACTTCTATTACCTTGTCAATATTTTCGATGCCCTCAACAGTTTGATAACCTAATGGGTCTTTTACTGAGCGATAAAAACTCTGGCTTAAAATAGGGTGCAGGGTTTCATTAATCAGGGTCGATTTTCCACTTCCGGAAACACCTGTTATACATACTAATTGCCCCAATGGCAACTTTAAATCAACATTTTGAAGGTTGTTACCGGTTGCCCCTGTCAGGTTGATGAACTTTCCATTACCCTCGCGTCTTTTTTCCGGGATTGCTATTTGTTTTTTATGGTTGAGGTACTCTGTGGTTAAAGTTTTATGTGTTAGGATGGTTTCCGGCCTTCCTTGTGCTACCACTTCACCACCATGAATACCAGCAGTTGGTCCCATATCTATTACATGGTCAGCTGCCAGGATCATATCTTTATCATGCTCAACAACGATAATAGAGTTTCCTGTATCACGCAAACTTTTTAAAGAATGAATTAATCTTTGGTTATCCCGTTGATGCAGGCCAATACTGGGCTCATCTAAAATATAAAGCACATTGACTAATTGTGAACCTATTTGAGTTGCCAGCCTGATTCGCTGACTCTCACCACCTGATAAGCTTCTGGAACTCCTGTTTAACGAAAGATATTCAAGACCGACATCCAGAAGGAATTGTATACGGGAACGAATTTCTTTAAGAACCTCTTTAGCAATTTGTTTTTGCTTATCATTCATTTTATCCTCTATCTCAAGCATCCATTCGTGCAGTTCAGAAATGTCCATATCTGCCATTTCAAAAATGGTTTTGCCGGCAATTTTAAATTGTAATGATTCTTTCTTTAGCCTGCCACCACCACAATCAGGACAAACCATATGTTGATGGAATTTTTCAGCCCATTTTTGTGCTTTTTGAGAAGTCTTATCATTTTGGTATCGTTCAATGTATTTTAAAATTCCATCGAAAGAAAGTGCATAATCTGTTTTTGTGCCTAAAGGTGTATTTTCAAGTGCAAAAGTTTCTTCTGATCCATTGAGAATTATTTGTAAGGCTTCATAGGGGATTTTTTTTATAGGGTCTTTTAAATCAAATTTGTATTTTCTCCCTATTGCCTCTAATTGCCAAAATATTAGACTATCCTTAGCCTTCCCTAAAGGAACAATACCTCCTTCGGCAATACTTAGCTTTTTATCAGGGATAATTCTATCATTATCAATTAAATTCACATGACCCAGCCCTTTACACATAGGGCAGGCACCCTGAGGTGAATTAAAGGAGAATGTATTAGGTGCAGGTTCATCATATGAAATGCCCGTTGTTGGGCACATTAATTTACGACTAAAATAACTAAGTTTTTCTGTATCTTTTTCTAAAACAGCCATTGTGCCTTTTCCATGCTTCATGGCAAGCTGTACCGATTCTTTCAAGCGTTTTTTATCACTATCGGAAACCTTCATCTTATCCACCACAATTTCAATATTGTGGGTTTTATAACGGTCGGTTTTTAATCCGTGAACAATCTCTTTTATCTCACCATTTATTCTAACATAAAGAAAACCTTTTTTACGTATTTGTTCAAAAAGCTCACGGTAATGACCTTTTCTGCTACGAACAACAGGTGCAAGCAGGTATGTTTTTTTATCCTCAAATTTATCCTGGATTAAATTAACGATTTGTTCATCAGTATATTTAACCATTTTCTCATTGGTCTCTGATGAATAGGCTATTGATGCCCTGGCATATAACAAGCGCAGGAAGTCATATATTTCAGTAATTGTACCAACTGTGGAACGTGGGTTTTTGTTCGTGGTTTTTTGTTCTATTGAGATAACGGGGCTTAAACCTGTTATTTTGTCAACATCCGGGCGTTCCAGTCCACCAAGGAATTGCCTGGCATAAGCTGAAAATGTTTCAATGTAGCGTCTTTGTCCTTCGGCATAAATGGTGTCAAAAGCCAGTGAAGATTTTCCACTGCCACTTAAACCAGTGATCACACTGAGCTTATTGCGGGGAATAACCACATCAATATCACGCAGGTTATGTTCCCGGGCACCATAAACATGAATGTTCTCTTCAAAATCAATATGCTGTTCTTCTTCTTTTTCCTTCAATTTCCTAATATTAAAAATGTGCCCTCATGGAGGCCTTTAAATAATCCGCAATAAATAAAGCAAATTAAAGTCACGGTGTGAATAACTTAATAAGCACGAAGTTGTAACAATTGCATTTTGCTTTTAATTAATAATTCACGCCGTGACTATCAGTTAGCTTACTGTTGATCTGCGGAATTAAGGTTTTTTATAAAATAAAACATTTTGCGTTTGACAATTAACTGTTTGGTGCAAAATTTTGGATTGGCAAAATTAGCAAAAAATCAGTTAAATTTATAAAGATTATTTTATCGCTAAGGGCTTTAAGCTATACTTTCCCATACTTTTTGTAGTTTTTCAACTATTTCAGTAATTGTATGGCTTTTGGTAGGAATAAATATGCAGTAGCTTAAAAGACTAACTACTGAGAACTGAGTCTGAAGACTGAATTAATAAAAAAGCTATTACTAATGAATAAGTTTGACTTTAAAGAAGCACACTATTTAGTATTTCTTAGAACGTGCGCCTTTTTCCGGAATATCCAAAATATATTTCTTTTTTGTTTTATTTGTTAACTGATGAGCCCTTAGCCAGGGATTAAATATTTTCAAAAGTTTGTAATTAATGTCGTATTTCTTTGAAAAGGCAATCATATCTGTAATTGAACTGTCTACCTCTACTTCCATAACTGGAATTTGCGGATACAAGTCCTTATTACGATAGTTAAAGCCGTATTTTTCAGGATTTTGCATAATTAACTTGTAGGCCAATGTTCGGTAAACGTAACGGCCTGTTTCAGAGAACATGGCTAAATCATAATAGGAATTAACTTTTTGATAATTAATGTATTTATTTATTCCGCCATCCCCGGCATTGTATGATGCCGCAACCATGGCCCAGGAACCAAACTTTTTATGCCTTTTTTTCAGATACTTACAA
Organism: Bacteroidota bacterium; assembly: GCA_039714415.1. GTDB lineage: Bacteria > Bacteroidota > Bacteroidia > Bacteroidales > NBLH01 > NBLH01. The sequence goes on along the minus strand of JBDLJL010000023.1, from coordinate 17,048 downwards.
GCTGCTTTGGTTGATTTTTTTAGATGATAACGTTCATCAACTTCATTGTTTACTTCTAAACCGTACTCCTTTGCCGTACTTGACATGAATTGCCAGTAACCTTCAGCTCCTGCTGGTGAAACAACATTGACCAGTCCGCTTTCTGCTACCATCAGGTATTTAAAATCATCAGGTATCCCGTTCTTTTTTAATATAGGTTCCACAATGGGAAAAACACGATTAGCTCTTTTCAGGTACAGGAACATTTCGGAATGCCAATATGCTACTTTCAGTATTTCCTTATCTAAACTTTCCCTTACATCAAAATTTTTCAGTGGCACTTTTTCACCTGCAAAGTCAAGATCTTCGGGTACGGGGAAAGCATATACGGCATAATTATTTTCAATATTCTTTTCGTATTCCAAATCCTGGTTAAAACGCGTATGGGAATACGAGAACAAGTTAAAAATAACAACGACAATAATTATTGATGCCGAAGCATAAAATATTTTTTTTAAAAGATCCTTAAAATCAACTTTTTTCTTCCTTTCAGTCATATCTTCTTATGTAATTATTAAATTGAATCTTATTTGTTACGAGTTACAGGTTACAAGTAGCGGGTTAACTTGTAACCTGCAACTCGTAACTTGCAACTGATTTCTACCAGAATTTTATTTTGCCAATAGCAAAGAACACCATTCTTAATAATATAAAACCGTGCCGAAAACGTGAAATATTTGTATCACCATAGGTTCTTTCTCTATAAATAATCGGCAAATCAATGATTTTCAGGTTTAGTTTGTAGGCACCAAAAATTAAATCAAAATCACCGAAAGGGTCAAACTCACCAAAAAACTTCCTGTTACGTGCCAGTCGCTCGTAATCTTTACGGAACATCACTTTAGTGCCACATAAAGTGTCTTTAATAGGTTGTTCCAGAATCCATGAAAATGCCAAACTGAAAAATTTATTTCCCATAATGTTTAAGGGGCGCATGGCATTTTTATCCATAGGATACACCAACCTGGAACCATTTACAAATTCACCTTTACCGGAAACAAGTGCATTGTAAAATTTAGGCAATTCTTCCGGGGGTACTGTTAAATCAGCATCTAGGATCATTAAAATATCGCCGGTTGCCATTTCATAACCTTTACGGACAGCATCACCTTTTCCTTTTCCGTCCTGCCTGTCAATTTTTATATCATATTGCCCCTCATACTTTTTCTGAATTGCCTGAATGGTTTCCCAGGTATCATCTGTTGAATTACCTTCTATGAAAATAATCTCCAGGTGTTTGCCAAAATCAGGCATCCTTAATATAGCATTTTCAATGTTTCCACTTTCATTCCTTGCCGGAATCACAATACTTGTGCTGTATTCTTTTTTAGGTTTCAGGTTTGGCCGTGCAAACACAAAATAGTTTAAATTAAAAATATTAAATATAGGTAAACGTCCTATTATCTTATTAAAGAGATAACTTATAACTGGAATGTTTAGAGGGAAGAGTATCCGTCTTGAAACACGGTAAGGGTCAAACTCGCTTAAATATAACAAGTTTTTAATATCGCGTACGGAAAGCCAGTTTTGTCTCGGACTTTTCTTTTTTATTCCTACCCATTCGCCAAAATGAAGAAATGGCTCCCAAAGTACATTATAATAGGTGATAATAATTCGGGTGCTTGGGTTACATACTTTTTTTAAAGAAAGTAAAATGTCCTGGATGTTTTCAAAATAACCAATGGTATTTGATAGGATAATCACATCAAATTGTTCATCTATTTTTATTTCTTCCGCATCCATTAAATGGAATTCAATTTCAGGGTGCTGATTTTTTGCCTGTTCAATCATATTCGGGCTAAAATCAATACCTACCTTCCTGTTTCCTTTTAGTTTGGATAAAGTGTCGCCTGTTCCACAACCCACATCAAGAATTGATTGGTCTTCTGTAAGGAAGTAGTTGATGTAGGCCGTAATATCACGCCAGTAATAAGCAAAACGTTTTTTGTATTTTGTATAAACAGGGGCAAGTTTATCAAAATGAGTAAGAAATTGTTCTTTTCTATTTGGTATCATATATTATTAAAATAATCTATTCGCAATTATCGTAAACTATGTTGCTCTATATGTTTTTATTAAACTAACTTAGTAATTAGTAACTGGAAATTAAGACGAGAATAACGCAGTATTTGATGTTTTCTTTCAGAAATTAAATATGAATAACTTCATCATATGCCGCTGCCGCCGCTTCCATAATCGCTTCTGACATTGTTGGGTGTGGATGAATGGCTTTGATTAATTCCATACCTGTAGTTTCCAGTTTCCGAGCAACTACCAATTCACCAATCATTTCTGTAACATTTGCACCAATTAAATGTCCACCCAAAAGTTCACCATATTTAGCATCAAAAATAAGTTTAACAAAGCCATCTCTGGCACCTGCGGCACTCGCTTTACCTGAGGCCGTAAACGGGAATTTGCCTACTTTAATTTCAAAACCCGCATCTTTTGCTTGTTTTTCAGTCATACCCACTGAAGCAACTTCTGGTGCTGTATAAGTGCAACCCGGGATATTTTTATAATCAACGGGCTGTGGGTTGTGACCTGCCATTTTTTCCACACAGGTAATACCTTCAGCTGAGGCTACATGTGCAAGCGCGGGTCCGTGAACGATATCTCCAATAGCATAAACACCTTCAATATTTGTTTGATAAAACTCATTTACTTTAATTTTATCCTTATCTTTTTCAATTCCTAATTCCTCTATACCAATGCCTTCCAGATTAGGAGTAATACCTACAGCAGAAAGTACTATCTCGGCTTCATGAACCTCTTCACCTTTTTTTGTTTTAATAGTAGCTTTACATAAATCACCTGACGTATCAACTGATTCAACTGATGAACCAAGCATCACTTTTATTTTGTTCTTTTTAAAGTTCCGTGCCAGGGTTTTTGAAACCTCTTCATCTTCAAGGGGAACAAGGTTTGGTAAAAATTCAACTATGCTTACATCCGTACCCATGGCTTTGTAGAAATAAGCAAACTCAGTACCTATAGCACCAGAACCAACAACAATCATTGATTTAGGAAGCTTTGGCAATGTTAAGGCTTCACGATAACCTATTATTTTTTTACCATCTTGTTTTAAGTTTGGCAATTCTTTTGGTCTGGCACCTGTTGCAAGTATTATATTTTTGGCTGAAAAATTCTTCTTTTCCCCATTAGAATCTGTTACTTCAACTGTTTTATTATCAATAAGCTTCCCAAAACCCTGAATGTGCTCTATTTTATTTTTCTTGAATAGAAACTGAATGCCTTTACTCATTCCAGCTGCCACATCACGACTACGTTTGATGATTTTTCCAAAATCAGCTTTGGCATCTTTTACTTCAATACCATAATCAGATGCATGATTAATATATTCAAAAACCTGTGCACTTTTTAGTAATGACTTGGTAGGGATACATCCCCAGTTCAGGCAAATTCCACCTAATTCGGCACGTTCTACAACGGCTGTTTTCATTCCCAGTTGTGAAGCCCTGATGGCTGCTACATATCCTCCCGGGCCACTTCCTATAATAATTAAATCATAATTCATAAGTGTCTTTTAAATTTAGGTTTTAATTTTGCGAAAATAATACCTTTTTGGTAGATATAAAACCATTAATCAGGATAATAATTCAATGCAATGAATAAAGAAATTTTAAAACTGGCAATACCTAATATCATTAGCAACATAACTGTGCCTTTGCTGGGTATGGTTGATTTGGCAATTATGGGGCATTTAGACTCGGAAAAATACCTGGGCGCAATTGCCCTTGCCGGGATGATTTTTAATTTTATTTATTGGGGTTTTACTTTTTTAAGGATGGGAACCAGTGGTTTTACTGCACAAGCTTTTGGTAGGAAAGATTCCGGACGGCTGACAGCAATTTTAACCCATTCTTTGGCTATAGCTGTAGTTGGAGGCTTTTTACTCATTCTTTTTCAATATCCAATTCAAAAAATCGGCTTTTATTTTATTGAAGGGAGTGAACAAATTGAAGTTTTAGCTGTTCAATACTTTTATATTCGAATTTGGGCTGCACCAGCAACAATTGGCTTATTTGCATTAAATGGGTGGTTTGTTGGTATGCAGGATGCCAGGACTCCTATGATACTGGCTATATTAATTAATGTGTTTAATATTCTGCTTAATGTTATGTTTGTATATGGTTTTGGGTTAAAATCTGACGGCGTTGCCTGGGGAACTCTAATCTCACAGTATTTGGGATTTATTTTAGCAATTTTATTCCTGCTACAAAAACATAACAAACTTTTTAAAAATTTTGTTTTACTTAAAATAATCGATGTTGATTTACTGAAAGAATTTTTTAGGGTAAACAAAGATATTTTTATACGAACGCTAATTCTGATATTGGTGTTTTCATTTTTCACGATGGAAAGTGCTTCAATTAGTGATCAGGTATTAGCAGTTAATACAATTTTGTTACAATACTTATTATTGTTTTCATTTATAATGGATGGTTTTGCGTATTCTGCTGAAGCACTTGCAGGGAAATATTATGGTGCTGGAAACGTTTATCTTCTAAAAAAGCTGGTAAAGCGTATTTTTGTTTGGGGAGCTTTATTAAGTGTGTTTTTCACGATAATTTATATTCTGTTCAAAGATGTGATTTTTCATTTATTGACAGATAATGAAGGGATTATCAATTCTGCCAGCCCTTACATATTCTGGGTTAGCATTATCCCTTTGGTGAGTTTTGCCGGTTTTCTGTGGGATGGGATTTATATTGGAACCACGGCATCAAAATTAATGAGGAATACAATGTTAATTTCTGCTTTTACCATTTTCTTTCCTGTTTATTATTTGTTTGTTGATAAAATGAATAATCATGCATTGTGGTTGGCCATGATTTTATTTCTAATTGCAAGGAGTATTAGTCAGACCATTTATGCTAAAAAAGCAGTGTTTGTTAAAAATTGTTAAAAAGCAAAATGAAACGCAACTAAAACCGTTAATGACTTATCTGTAAAATGCAGGAACAACTCATCTAAATCATAATTTATGTTATTTTGTAAATTACTATCAAATCGATTAGCATTTGAATACACTAGAGGCGAGATCACCTTAATGTTGATTTTCGGTATCATGTTAATCATCTTAAATTATTTTATGATCACCGGCTTAGAGCCTCAACATAGTGCAGTGCACCAGGTTGAGACTGTACGGTTGGACAGATAAAGGGAAATGATGTGTTGCAGATTGCAATAATAATTTAAATCTTTGAAGCGGCTATTAATATGGTCGCTTCTTTTTTTCTGCAAAGGTTTGTGGACAAAAAATGGACTTTATCCGGCACCATATTAGGTTAAATTAATGAAAAGGTTTTACCTTTGGAGCTTGTTTAAATTAATATATCTTTCATGGAACAAATTAGCCTGAATATCCAGGGGCTTGAGAATTTTATTTCCCGCCCTGAAATTGACGAATATGCAAAACTAACTGGAAAGCACAACAAAAGTCTTCATGAGAAAACCGGCTTAGGAAATGATTTTCTTGGTTGGGTAGATCTACCCAATGAGATTAGTAATAAACAGGAGATTATTGATGCTGCTACTAAAATTAGTGAGGAAGTTGATGTAATGGTTGTAATTGGTATTGGTGGTTCTTACTTGGGAGCTAAAGCAGTTATTGATGCACTTTCTGACAATTTTTCTAATTATGATGCAGGTTCCGATAATACAAAAATTGTATATGCAGGCCATAACATCAGTGAGGATTATCTTGTTGAGCTATTACGTTTTTTAAAATTAAAAGAATGGGCTATAACAGTAATCTCAAAATCAGGAACTACTACTGAACCTGCAATTGCTTTTAGGGTGCTGAAAAATGAACTTGAAAATAAGTATGGTAAAAAGTTGGCTGGTAATAGAATTATTGCCATTACAGATGAGAAAAAAGGTGCATTAAGGCAACTTGCAGATACCGAAGGTTACAAGACCTTTATAATTCCGGATGATGTGGGTGGAAGATACTCAGTGCTTACACCGGTAGGACTTTTCCCAATTGCTGTTGCCGGCTTTGATATTAATGAAATCATACGTGGGGCACAATATATGCATGAGCGCACAAGCAGCAAAGTAAATTACGAAGATAATATTGCAGAACAATATGCAGCTGTGCGAAATGCACTTTATAAAAAAGGAAAAACGACTGAAATCCTGGTTAATTATAATCCGAAATTGCATTTTATTGCTGAATGGTGGAAACAGTTGTATGGTGAAAGTGAAGGGAAAGAAAATAAAGGCATTTTCCCGGCTAGTGTTGATCTAACAACTGATTTGCATTCAATGGGGCAATATATACAAGAAGGCTTAAGGAATATTTTTGAAACCGTAATTTCTATAAAAGATCCTGAAAATAAACTTGTTGTACCACATGATGAGTTAAATCTTGATAAGTTGAATTACCTTGCAGGAAAAAGGTTTGAGGATATTAACAAAATGGCAGAGTTAGGCACATCAATTGCCCATATCGATGGAGATGTTCCCAATATCAAAATTGAAATTCCTAAAATAAACGAGTTTTATCTGGGGCAGCTTATTTATTTCTTTGAAAAAGCTTGTGGAGTGAGTGGATATGCATTGGGTGTAAACCCCTTTGACCAGCCCGGTGTTGAAGCTTATAAAAAGAATATGTTTGCTTTACTTGAAAAACCAGGCTTTGAGAAAGAAACAGCGGAAATAAAAAAACGACTGAATGATTGATGATAATTAAAAAAGGAAGCTTCCAAAAAATTTTGGAAGCTTCCTTTTTTTTGTACTTTTATTAAAAGGACAATATCCTTATTCAAAAAAGTCTTTTACTTTATTAAAAAAACCTTTTTCAGAATCCGCTCTTGCTGTAAAATTTTCTGACTCTTTTAATTTTTCCAACAATTTTCGTTCATCACGTGAAACATTTTTAGGGATGTAAACATTTACTTTTACCAGTATATCACCGCGTCCATAGCCTTGAACATCAGGCAAACCTTTACCTCTTAGTCTTAATATTTTACCTGATTGTGTTCCCCCTTCAATTTTCACCTTTACTTTACTACTTAAGGTTGGAATTTCAACGGCAATACCCATAATGGCGTCAGGCACACTAATATTTAATTGGTAAAGTAAATCATTATCGTGGCGTACTAATTCAGGATGCTCTTTTTCTTCGATAACAATTAGCAAATCACCATTAATTCCACCACCTCGTGGAGCATTTCCTTTGCCGGAAACAGAAAGTTGCATACCTTCTGATACACCTGCTGGAATGTTAACTTCTACTACCTCTTCATCTTGTACAACACCTTCACCATAACATGAAGTACATTTTTTGGTAATGCTCTTTCCTTTTCCACCGCAAGATGGACAAGTTGACGAGGTTTGCATTTGACCAAGAATCGTATTAGCAATACGGGTAACCTGACCAGTTCCATTACATGTTGTGCAATTTTTTATTGCAGATGGATCAGCAGCACCTGAACCATCGCAGGAATTACAACTTATATACTTTTTTACCTTCAGTTTTTTCTCAGTACCATTGGCAATTTCGTCCAGCGTTAATTTTACACGGATACGTAAATTAGAACCCTTATTGACCCTTCTTCCACCTCTTCGGCTTCCACCGCCAAATCCGCCAAATCCGCCAAATATATCACCAAAGTGTGAGAATATATCTTCCATATCCATACCACCGGTACCACCGCCAGCTGCACCGCTCATACCTGCATGGCCAAACTGGTCATATCTTTGCCTTTTTTGGTCATTGCTAAGAACTTCATAAGCCTCTGCAGCTTCTTTAAATTTGTGTTCAGCCTCTTTGTTATCAGGATTCTTATCCGGATGGTATTTAATTGCCATCTTTCGGTATGCCTTCTTCAACTCATCTTTTTGGGCGCTTTTTGAAACACCTAGTATCTCGTAATAATCTCTTTTTGCCATTTTATATATTGTCAATTGACCTTTTACCTGTCAAATTTTTACTAATGAGGTTTCCGTTTTTGTCTTATTACTCAGAAACCAAAATCTATAATTTATTTTTAACTTGTAACCTGTTGTAACCTAATATCATTAAGTTAAGGTTTTTTATATTAACGATTAATTGATTTACGAACATTCGATTGACCATGGCCACATAATTCGAGTAATTGTAAACCTACAATCAATTAATCGTAAATCACTTTCTTTTTTGTTAACTTACTAGTATTAACCTGTAACTCGCAACCCGTAACTCGCAACCTAATCCCCAACAACTACTTTCGCAAAACGAATAATCTTACCATGTAGCTCATAGCCTTTTTCAATCACATCAATTACTTTCCCTTTTTGAGCCTCTTCAGGGGCAGGTATTTTGGTAATTGCTTCATGCATATCTGTATCAAAATTATTACCTATGGCTTCAATTTCTTTAATGCCACGTTGTGAAAGGAATTCCTTAAAATTATTATAAATAATTTCGATTCCCTCTTTAACCGCGCCTTCTTTTGATTCATCATCCATCGAGTTCATAGCACGCTCAAAATTATCCATCACCGGCAGAATGTTTATTAAAATATCTTCACCGGCAGATTTTACCAATTCCATTTTTTCTTTTAAGCTGCGCTTCCTGAAATTATCAAATTCAGCCGTTAAGCGCATGTACTTATTGTTTACATCCTTATATTTTTGCTCAAAATCTTCAGCTTTAGATTTTTTCTTATCTTTCTTGTCAGATTTTTTGGATGATTTATCTTCTTTACTTTTTGTATTCTCTTTTATCTCAATGATTTTTTCTTCAACTTCCTTTTCTTTACTGTCTTTGGTCTTTTTCTTTGTCATTATATTGTATTTGAAAATTTTTAATAAATGTGCTTTATAAATTGATTTGATTAACAAGTTCCGAGCTATTGTTCAATGTCAGATTATCAGTATATTAACGTAGATTGGCCCTGATTTGCTATCGTAGAACAGTATTCCAATTACTAATTATCATATTTATATTAATGAGAAACCGTTAATATACAATAATATAGAATGTAATAAATTTGGAACTCTAAAATATCTTTGCCTCTGTGCGCAAATTATTTGCCATAGTTTAATTTGCGACAAATTGGCACAAGATTTAATAAGCGTTGGCACAATTGGCAATAAAGCCTGTTATTTTTTCATTAATTTACAATTATTGGTGTCGTTATTAACGGTTAATTACTGCCAACCATGTTATAATTGAAGGTCTTAGTAGTTTTTTTGTGCATTTGTAACTACAATTGAAATAAACGCAATAGTATTATACAAATGTTGTACTTTTATTCCCCTGCTCGGCGAACTGTCCTACTTCGTCTTATTAAGTCTTGTTACAGCTGCGGTTTTAAAGGCAAAAACAGAAATTAATATCTAACAGCACTGTATTAAGCTAGAGCTTACACCTTTACTAAAGTGCAGGTTGATAATCACTTCCATGGATTCCATTTCATTGTTAGTTTGTTTCTGGTGCGACTTTTGCCTGTTGTGGTATTTTTCTGATAATAGCTTATTCCATCTTCTTCAAAATAACATACAGTGGTTTCAACTTTATATTTTGCAGTTGGACTATTGTTATAGTTTACCAGTAATGTTTTATTTATTCTTCCATCTTTTTCATATAAATAGCGGCTAACATTTCTATCTTTGTTCAATTCAATTATAAAATTCCTACTTAGTTTTTTTGTGACATTAGTAAATTTCATGCCTTTCATGTCGAAGTTACTATCAAATTCAAAAATGAACGTACCATCAGAATAATCATTCTTAGGCTCATTTTTTCTCAACACAGTAAATTTTCTGCCTACCCTGGCAAGAGAATAGTTAACTATGTGACACACTTCATTTTTATTCTTTCCTGTTTCACGACCACAGTAATTAACAACCCGGTATTCTGATAGTGCGCCATCCGGAAAATAATCAAATTCTTTTGTCTGCTCTATATCAACATACAGTGATGCACCTTTTTGATAATTACTTGTTGCTTCAAAATAGTGCACATATTTTTTTAACTTCCTTACCCTTCCTTTGCGATCAAGAAATACTGAATCAATAGGGAATTTATAATAGTTTCCGGTTGGTTTTTTCACAATAGTTTTTCGTCCATTCATTCTAACTATTCTTTCATGAGAGTCATAATTAAAAGAATAATTTATTTCAGGTGAATGCACAGAGCTAACTTTTTTATTGACAGTATCTATTTTTATCCTAAATGAATTTCCCGAAAGTTTAATTGTAGATCTCCAGGGGGAGTATGGTTTATCTGTTTTTTGTGATAAAACTCTGTATGTAAAATTACTTAGAGTTGAATCTCCAATAATATTAACCTGGTCTGTATATATTATAATTTCTTCATTGATGGATTTTATTGCAGCCTCAATAAGCTTTGGAAGTTTTTGTTTTAGGAAAGTCAAAGAATCCAATATTTGTTTTCTACAGTATAATGAATCTTTGATAAATTTTTCCCTGGTGATTAGTGAGTCTCTAATAAATTCTTGTCTGAGCACTGAATCAGAAGGAACACTCGTTGTGTTGTTTTGGATAATCAAATTGGGATTTTGTTTTTCACTGTTTTTGCTTGTGTCTTGATTTATTTGGGCAAATACTTGTGAGAAACTTAGTAATCCCCATGAAATGATAATAATTCTTCGCAGCATACACTTTATCTTTTCCAGGTTAATTAAATAGAGATTTTATTATTAACAAAATTCGATCTTTGACAAATTTAATAATAAAACCAATGAGTTATAACCTTTTATATTGAAAATTTAAAAGAGAAGTGGCGATCGAGGAATATACAGCATTTAGAGTGTATCCTTTTTCAATAACGAATTATCTTGCTCAAAAAGCTAACTTTGCTGCTGGAGCCAGCGTCCTCACTCGAATCATTTTTATACATGTGCTATTTTTAAAATTATTCTTTGGGTTTTTACCTCTCTGCTCGGTGAGGTGTCCCACTTCGTCGTATTAAGATAAAATTAAGTATATTTGGAGAAGTTTTACAAGTAGATTATACGCATGGTGTTTATTCTGATTAGAAAACTCAAGAATGAGTATGACTGAAAAAAGAAAAATCAGTAGGAATAAGCACAAATTACGAATTGAATGAATATTAAAACATAAGGTGTACTCCATTTATTATGTCACCCTTTTTGTCTCAAAAAACAATTAGCAAACGTTAGTATACCCGGACCGTTACCTATTTCAAGTACTTTTCAATTGTTTTACTAAGCTGAGCTCCACGTAAATTAATAGCTAATACTTTTCCATTACCGTCAATTAAGTAATTGTAAGGTATGCTTCTGATACCATATGCTGCAGCAACTTCTGAATCATAGCCTTTTAAGTCACTTACCTGGTAAGGCCAGCTTAATTTATCGTTTTTAATTGCTTTTTTCCAGTTTTCCTGATTTGAATCAAGAGATACTGAATATATGGTAAACCCTTTAGCATTAACAAAGTTCTTATCTTTAAATTGATTGTATGCTTTAACTATGTTTGGGTTCTCAAAACGGCAAGGTGCAACCAGAGAGGCCCAAAAGTTAACTAAAACAAGTTTCCCGCGAAGGTCATACAACTTGTAAGATACAGCCCGGTTAACAGAAGGTAAATTAATGTCAGGTGCTATTTGGCCTACTTTTGGTGGTTTTGCAAATTCCTTTTTAACCTGTTCCTTTTGTTGAAAATGTTTATTTCCAAATCCAAATATCAGTATTAAGCTTAATAATATAATACCTGATTTTAATATAGTACCCATAATTACTTAAATTACCTAATCAATTCTTTCAATTTTTGCACCAATACTGTTCAGCCGTAGGTCAATGTTTTGATAGCCCCTGTCAATCTGTTCAATGTTGTGTATAACACTTGTTCCTTCAGCTGATAGTGCAGCAATTAACAATGCTACTCCTGCCCTTATGTCAGGTGATGTCATTGTTGTTCCTCTAAGACAGTATTTCCTGTCTAAACCAATAACAGTGGCACGGTGCGGGTCACATAATATTATCTGTGCACCCATGTCAATTAACTTGTCAACAAAAAACAAGCGGCTTTCAAACATTTTTTGATGTATGAGAACACTTCCTTTTGCCTGAGCAGCTACAACAAGGAATACACTTAACAGGTCAGGTGTTAAACCCGGCCATGGTGCATCGGAAATGGTCATTATAGAACCGTCAATAAATGTTTCTATAGAATAATGCTCATGTGCATCAATAAATATGTCGTCTCCCTGCTTGTCAACTCTTATACCTAAACGTCTAAAAGCATCCGGTATTATGCCAAGTTCATTATAATTTACATTTTTTATGGTAATTTCTGATTTTGTCATGGCAGCTAAGCCAATAAAGCTGCCAATTTCAATCATATCCGGCAAGATTATATGGGTACAGCCGGTTAATTTTTCAACACCTTTAATGGTCAATAAATTGGAACCTACACCGCTAATTTTTGCACCCATACTATTTAGCATTTTACAAAGCTGTTGCACATAGGGTTCACATGCGGCGTTATAAACAGTAGTTGTTCCTTCAGCAAGAACAGCAGCCATAACAATATTGGCTGTTCCGGTAACTGATGCTTCATCTAAAAGCATATATGCACCTTTAAGCTTTTCAGCAGCTAACTCATAAGCATTTTTTTCCGGGTTAAACCTAAAATTAGCCCCCAGCTTCTGAAAACCTGTTAAATGCGTGTCAATTCTGCGCCTTCCAATTTTATCACCACCCGGTTTTGGAACAAATGCCTTTCCAAACCTGGCTAATAAGGGTCCTATTATCATTACAGATCCTCTTATTCTTGATCCTTTTAACTTAAATTCATCAGAGTTCAGGTAATCAAGGTTTACTTTATCAGCCTGGAAAACATAGTCTGTTTCACTAAGTTTTTTCACTTTTACACCTAAACCTTTGATTATGGAAATGAGGCTAAGGACATCTTTAATTGCTGGTATATTGTTGATTCGCACCTGTTTGTCAGTTAATAAACAAACACAAAGAATCTGTAAAGCTTCATTTTTTGCACCCTGGGGGGTAATCTCCCCTTTTAAAGGGGTGCCGCCTTCAATTCGGAAAGAGCTCATATTATAATTGATTATTGATAATTTTCGGTATTACTACTAATTTTGTGGGTAACGAATTAAAAAATATATTGGTTATTTGTTTATACGTTTATTTGTTTATGTCCCCATATGCTTATACAGCTTAATATTGCAGGTTATAAACAGATAAACAAATCAACAAATAACCATGGTAAATTTATCGTAGAAGTTATATTATTCATAAACGCCCACTAAAATGGTAGTAGAACCTTATTTTCTATGTTTATGATTTTCTTTTTTCTTTTTTTTACGTCTTATTCCTATAAGGTCTCTTGCCTCACTAAGTTTTGCATCTTTTTCAACTTCCAGTTTTCCATTTGAAAGTTCATTTAATTTATCAAAAATCAGCTTGTCTTCAACAATATCTTTGTTCCATAAAAGATATGACTTTTTCATGTGGTTTGTAATGATTTTAACCAGTTCAGCTTTTTTTTCTTCATCTTCAATCTCAGTGGCCGCCAAAATAAGCTTTTGCATGATTCTGCCAAGATACCTGTATTTTAAATTACCACCTGTATATTCAACTCTTTTTGGTTTTTCTTCAAAAAACTCTTTTTCAGGGATAGGAAATGGTGATTCTATATTAATTTTAAAATCTGACATAAGCATCAATTGATCCCAAAGTTTATGCTTAAAGTCGTTAATGTCCCTTAAATGTGGGTTCATGCTCCCCATAATATTAATTATTTCCTGGGCTGCCAAATTCCTTTTTTCCTTGTCTTCTATTGCACTTGCATACTCAACCATTTTTTGAATATTTCTACCATATTCGGGCAGAATTAATTTATTCCTATTTGTACTGTATTCCATTTATTATACTATTAATTGTGAAACTTAATTTTTGAAATTTCTTGTTTTAAATGTTGTGTGTCTTGTTTGTTTACGGTTCATTGTCTTTAGTCGCCAATTAGTAGAAGATCATGTAAACTGTCTACTTTGAACTGTATACTACATATTGATTAAAATATATATGCTGTTTTGTTTGTAGCTTTGCAATTTTATGTCAGGATAATATATTGTTTATGACAATTTTACGAAAAAAATAGAACTTCTCTAAATATTCAACCTGATTAATTCATGAATTTTTGTTTTGAAAACCTGAAATGTGCGTCAGATTTGAGCAACCGCAAATTTTTATTCTTGAGTAATAGCGAGCTATTTTGATAAAACAAAAATTGAGGACGGTCAAAGATGGCGTATATTTCAGGTTTTTCATAGAAAATTTGTGCATTATTCAGGTTAATACTTTTAATTTTGCAAACTTCAATAATAATTGTTTTTTACCTGCAGAACTGAATTCTATAGTTGCTTTTATGTTAGGGAAATCACCTTCAATATTCAACACTTTGCCTTTTCCAAAGCGTTGATGTTCAACCATAACTCCTACTGCAATACCATTTGTGTTATTTTTTTCGGTTGATTTTTTTTCGATATTTATATTCTTTTCAATTTTTTTCAGCCTTGATTTAAATACGGGTTCTTTATCTGATGACTTTTTAAACGAAGAATAAGGCTTTTTTGTTATACCATTTAGTTCGGTTTTTGGTTTAGTGCTAAAGTTATTTTTTGTTTTATAGCTTTTTATGCTTGATAAAGGGCTTTCCTGCTCAATAAAATCAGGGTCAATATCCCTAATGAACCTGCTGGGCATACAATCAGCCAATTGACCCCAACGATACCTAGTTTTAGCATACGAAATATACAGGGTTTTTTCAGCCCTGGTAATGGCTACATAGAACAATCGGCGTTCTTCTTCCAGTTCTGATATATTGGCAGTTGAAAATTTCGAAGGGAATAATTCCTCTTCCAGACCAGCAAGGTACACGTTCTTAAATTCAAGGCCCTTTGCTGAATGAATGGTCATAAGTATTACTTTGTCATTATCGCCATCGTTATTTTTATCATCATTTGTTAGCAACGAAACATTTTCAATATAATCAACCAGCTTTGGTGTCTCCCCATTATCCGTTTCAGAAGTTGTAAATTCTCGAATACCGTTTAAAAGTTCCTGTACATTCTGATGCCGGCTAATCCCCTCAGGTGTTTTATCATTGTGCAAGTCTTTCAATATTCCCGTACTGACAGCAATTTGCCTGGCAACTTCATAGGCATCATCTGAATTAATCATTGCAGAAAAATTGCTGATTAAACTCATAAAATCATGTATTTTTTTTATTACTGCATTGCTTAGGTCAATTTTTATATCATTAAGTTTGATTGCAGCTTGCCAGGCACTTATGTTATTCTCCTTTGCAAAATGCAGTAACCTGTTTAAACTAGTATTGCCAATTCCTCTTTTTGGGTAATTAATGATTCTTTTAAAAGCCTCGTCGTCTAATGGGTTTATAATCAGTCTGAAATATGCAAGAAGGTCTTTAATTTCTTTTCGTTGATAAAAAGATAAACCTCCATAAATTTTATAAGGGATGTTTTTCTTTCTCAGGGCTTCTTCCAAAATTCTTGATTGCGCATTCGTTCGGTATAAGATAGCAAAGTCACTAAAATTATCATGATCCTGGTACCTTGTATCGTTGATCATATTTGCAATCAAATAACCTTCTTCATGATCAGTATATGCCTCAAAAAGTTTGATTTTATTTCCGGTTTCTTTTTCTGAGAATACATTTTTTCTAATTTGATTCTTATTTTTATCGATTACACTGTTAGCGGCATTAACAATGTTTTGTGTCGATCTGTAATTTTGTTCCAGCTTAAATACCTTGTTTTCAGGGTAATCTTTTTTGAAATTAAAAATGTTTTCAATTCGGGCGCCACGGAAAGCATAAATACTCTGGGCATCGTCACCCACAACACATAAATTGTGATGTGCATCAGCTAATTTTTTTATAATCAGATATTGTGAAAAGTTCGTGTCCTGGTACTCATCAACCATGATATATTTAAATTTTTCCTGGTATTTTTGAAGTACTTCGGGAGACTGATCAAAAAGTATATTGGTTTTAAGCAACAGGTCATCAAAATCCATTGCACCTGAATTTTTACAGCGGTTCTCGTATATTTGATAGATTCGGTAGATTTCCGGTTTTCTTGAATTTTTATCGGATTCTTTTATTTGGTAATTATTTGCATAATTGCTGGCAGTAACAAGGTTGTTTTTTGCATACGAAATCCTGTTCAGTACTTCATTTGGTTTGTATACCTGGGGGTCAAGATTTAATTCTTTACAAATGGTTTTGATTAGGTTTTTTGAATCTTGTGTATCATAAATTGAGAAACTGGAAGGATAATTAATTAACTTGGATTCCACTCTTAGGATTTTGGCAAAGATGGAATGAAATGTACCCATCCACAAGTACCTTGCTGTTTTCTCACCAACCATTTTTCCAACCCGGTCTTTCATTTCACGTGCTGCCTTATTGGTAAAAGTCAATGCCAAAATATTTGAAGGGTGTTTTCTCAGGTTCAACAAATGAGTGATCCTATAAGTCAGCACCCTTGTTTTGCCCGAGCCGGCACCTGCAATAACCAGTGAAGGCCCTTCTACGGCTTCCACAGCATTCCTTTGTACATCATTTAATTCTTTAAGGTATGGATACACTCTGTTTGTGTTTTTGTTAATCAGTGGTACTCTAATGGTCGATAAAATGAAGAAGATTTTTGCGCAAAGATAATGGCCTCAAATTTAATAGGCAAAATAAATTTTACCTAATTAAAAGAATAATTCTATTTTTACAATTAAATTAATTTAATAATTCAACCTTTTGCTTATAAAACAATACATATTAATTGCTAAATTAAAGATTTTACCTCTTTTATTATTTCTGGCTTTTTTGGTTCAATTTTCATTTGCTCAGAATCAAAGAAGAATTGATAGCCTTTTATTATCCGAAAAGAAATTTTTGATACAAAAGGATACAAATGCCTTAGCAAATATCAATTTTTTAATCGCTGAGTATTACGATCATGAAAA
>JBDLJL010000022.1:0-43029 GCA_039714415.1 Bacteroidota bacterium | reverse complement strand
TTACCTACGCTTGTTTTAGGTATATCTTCTAAAACAATAAAACGATCTGGAACTGCCCATTTTTCAATTTTGCCTGCATCAACAAAAGTCATCAGTGAATTTTTACAAGCTGCAAAAACAGATTTATCATTTTCTCCATTATGGGCAATAAATGCTACCGGACGCTCACCCCATTTATCATCTGGTACTCCGATAACAGCAACTTGCGCAACAGAATCGCACTGACTAATCATACTTTCAATTTCGAGGGAAGAAACCCATTCCCCACCGGTTTTTATAACATCCTTTAAACGATCAGTAATTTTAAAGTATCCTTCCTCGTCTTTATAAGCAATATCGCCAGTATGCATCCATCCGCCTTCCCATAGTTCTTTTGATTTTTCTTCTAATTTAAAATACCCGGTGGTAAGCCATGGGGTACGTACAACAATTTCACCAACATGCTTTTCACCTCTCGGCAATTCCTCACCTTTAGAATTAACGACTTTCTGTTGAACAAGAGGAACAGGAAAACCTGTACGTGTAACTAAATCCAATTGTTCTTCCTGTGAAAGCTCTTCCATTCCGGGTTTATAATAAGCGAGTGTTAATAACGGAGCTGTTTCCGACAAGCCATATCCGGTCATAATTTTAATTCCTTTTTCCATGGCCTTTTTTGCTAATCCTTTTGAAAGGGCAGAACCTCCGATTATCACTTTCCAATTGGATAAATCAACACTTGCCGGAATATGGTCGCCAACAACCATTTGTAATATGGTTGGTACACAATGTGAAAAAGTAACCTTATGCTGAATTAAAAGTTTAACAATCAGCTCATCATAACGACCGGGATATACCTGCTTAACACCTAACATAGTTGCCACATAAGGCATACCCCAGGCATGAACATGAAACATTGGCGTTAAAGGCATATAAACATCAAATTGATTAAAACCCGCAGGTTGAGCGCTTGAAAGTGCCGCCATTTCTGTTATGGTATGCAAAACTAGTTGGCGGTGTGTAAAATAAACCCCTTTGGGGTTGCCTGTTGTACCTGTTGTATAAAAGGTTGTAGCAATTGTATTTTCATCAAAATCAGGAAAATCATAAGATTCACTTTCTTTTGCAATCAACTCCTCATATTCACCAACCGACTCATAAGAAGGCTTATAATCATCGCCATCAGAAATATAAATAATACTCTTTACGGATTCAAAATTGGCTTTTATTTTACTGATTAAAGGTTCAAAATCTTTATGTACCACAAGTATTTTATCTTCAGCATGATTTATCGTGTACAACATCTGTTCCGGCGACAACCTGATATTTACAGTATGTAAAATTGCCCCCATCATAGGAACAGCAAAATAATGTTCTAAATACCTGTGGCTGTCCCAGTCCAAAACAGCAACCATATCACCTTTTTCAACACCTAAGCGGTTCAACAGGTTTGCTAACTTATTCACCCGTTTATACATATCTTTATAGGTATAACTAAACTGGTCGCGATAATGAATTTTTTCATCAGGTCGCCAATCATTTACTTTATCAAGCAAATGTTTTATCAGAAGTTGGTAATTGTTGGAAAAATTTGAAAATTTATTCATAATTTAAAGTGTTTAAGTTAAAATAAATTAGTTAATTAAATCATAATATCTGTGTTGAATCCACAACAAACATACGCGTGCTCTTAGTATATTCGTTCCCGTTTGGATCAAGGTATTTTAAATCCATATAAAATGCTTTAAAACCAGACTGGGGATAATCTACTTTTGTATCAATATCAGATTTGTTTTTTGCATCCAAACTTGTACTAGTCCATTCTTCATCACGGAAATCACGATCCGTAGAGCTTGCAGACCACAAGAAAGCCTCTATTAGTTTACCAGAAGAAGCCTTTACATTTAAGCCTGCATTTTTCCCGTTTGCTGTCATTTCCCATTTACACTCAGGATATTTCTCACCCTTAATTGTTGTTCCAAAAAATGCGCTTAAAGCCCTTGCAGATTGATCGTTATTTTTTGAATCAAGCCCATGACCAGCATTTGGTACATAGTGGATGTAGTTCTCACCGGGGATACTGTCAAAATAGTTTTTTATTGCATCCACAGGCCAATATTCATCATTGGTACCAATAAATATCATTTTGGGCATTGTCAGTTTTTTGCGGTATGAATACGGATCAACCATTGTGGTTATATCCCTACCCGATTGAGTGCTTACCTGCTGGGGAATTTCCAGTTTCACATAATCCTCAATCTGAACACTATACTCTTTCCATACTTCAATTTGATAATTAAGGCTAACAGGCATGTTAAGCACATCAATAACCATTGGTGCAATTGCTTTAACCCTATTATCATTTGCACCTGTAAGCCATGTTGTCCAGCCACGTTTTGATGCGCCCGTAACAACAAAGTTATTTACTTTTTGATTCAGTTCATTTTCAGAAAATTCCTGAATAGCATCCATTGCCCTTACAGCGGTTTTAACCATCGGGAAAAGCAAAGGCCAGGTCATATCACTATCGTTTTTATAATTATGCAATGTGTATGAAATCAACTGGTCTTCAACCAAATCTCCTTCGTATAGAGGTTGATTGGGCGTTTGCCTGATGATAGTTGTGATAGCACTATTTACTTCAGCAATACCGGCAACCATTTTAGTTAAACCATCGTCCGGTCCCCTAAAATTCGGTTCACCTTCTTTATTAATGCTTCCACCAGAAATAAACAATAAAGCATCATCGTATTTAATATCCTTAGGAATAAATATTGTTAGTTGATGTTTCCAAATAAATTCACGCCATTTTTGCGATGTCAAAACAAGATTATGAGCCTTAAGGCCACCCACTTCAAAAGTATCAACAATTTTCCAGGCATAAGTACTATCGCTGTTTTGCAAATAATGCTCTAAGGCAGTTTCAGGTGTTAATGGTATTTCTTTTTGTTTTTCCTTTTCTGTCACAGCACATGCTGATAATAGTACTACTGCAAACAGGTTAATTGTAATAAGTAAGTTTCTTTTTTTCATTCTTTAATGAAATTATTAGTTAAATTTAATATTTAATGCTTTATTAATAAAATCTCGCGCAAAGGCGCAAAGATTAAGAATTTACATGAATTGTTAATTTATCATCAAATAACAATTTAACAAATTATGTGTCAAATTCAACATAAGCGAATAACTCCTTTAAATCACGCTTTTTACTAAGTTCAGAAGTTAATCCATAGGAATATATTTTTCAAAAAACCTGTTCATATAATACTGGCAATATTCATTTACTTCTTTGCCTAAATCCATTGTATGGGGCCAGCCTTTCAGCTTATGATATTCTGAAACAATTCCAACATTTTTAAGCTTTGTATTTAATATATCAGATTGCTCAACCGGAACAAGTTCATCAAGTGTGCCATGAAATATTAAAGTTGGTGGATCATCTTTTGACAAATAAGTCAGCGGTGTGGCTTTTTTATATGCCACGGGTGCTTTATCATACGATTTACCAATAAACTCTTGTACAGATGAAGTTTCTTTGGCAATTTTTGATCTTAAATCTGAAGGCCCATATAAATTAACAACTACCTGGACACGGCTATCAACATTGGTTTCGCCACAGCCTTTCTTAAATTCAGCAACATCAGAAGAATACCCAATCATCATTGCCAGGTGTCCGCCTGCAGATCCGCCTATTACTGCAATCTTATCAGGATTAATAAAATACTTTTCTGCATTGAATTTAAGCCATTTAACCGCACATTTCACATCATTAACGGCTGCCGGAAATTTAGCTTCTTCAGATAATCTATAAGTAATTGTTGCTGTAACATAGCCTTTGTTTGCAAAATCAATGAGATATTTTCGGTAATCATCCCTATCACCTTTTTTCCATGCACCACCATGTATAAAAATAAGTAATGGTGCCGGTTTATTTATATTTTTCCGATGATAGATATCAAGTTTTAACCGTCTATCCCCAACTTTTTTGTATACCAGATCACTGTATTTGATAATATCTTTTGGAACCGGTGGTTCTTTATCAACTAATTTCAATGTACCAAATGCATAGGCTATTTTTAGGGTTGTATTACTTCTATAGCCATCAGGCATCTTAGGAGGCTCATTTTGGCCGGAGGCTAAAAAAACCCGAACCGATATTATTATTATAATTATAATTAGCTTTTTTATCATAATTTATGCTTACGCCCTTACAGGGCTTTTCAATATATTGATTTGCTACCCTGCGCTACGCACAGGGCTATCTGCTTACGCCCCTTTGGGGCTATTTTTGAATAAACATCGACTTTACGAACAGACATTACTTAATGACAATAAATAACTATCTAAAACCCTTCCAACAATTCAACAAATTCCTTATATATAATTGGTGCTGTTTCCGGTCCGAAAGAATTTTCTTCACCATAAGGCCCTGTTGGATCGTACATAAATGGTGATTCAGCATCCCATTCACTTTTTGGGATAATATAGCCAATTTCATCATTCGACAAGCCAATCACAAACTTAAATTTCCCTGGCATCATTTTACGCAGATGTGGTGTTTCAACAGGTTCAATCTCAATATCCCTTCCCTTAACAGCAACGACACCACCGTTGACAATTTCAGGATAAATTTCACCGGGAACGCTGATAAAACCCGCAGGCCCAATATTAAAAACTGCAACTTCAGTTCGCATTTTAAACCATCTGGACATTCCTCTTTTTAAAAGACCTATGGCATCAGCAATAGCAAATGTTGTATTATCAAGTTGTAATTCTATTGTTTTAGCCCTTATGGATATAGGCGTTTTTTCCAAAATTGTATCAGGATTTGATAAAGCATTAAGTGAGAGCAAAGCTAAACTATACCCTAATGCCTTTGTTTTATCAAAAGAGGGCTCAATATACGAAGTATCAGTAAAAATATCTTTTATCGGAAGGGAACTATGTGGGCACATTAAACCACCAACCGCACCATTAAAAAACACTGCCGTACCACCAAGTCCTTCTTTATATAAACTATCGCCATTAAATATTCCTTTTTCAATCCCTTCACGCAAATAATGGGGAAAATCAGAACTAATTAACAAATTTTTTGACCATAAAGTCTCTGGATGGTTTGCCCATCCAACAATTACACCTAGTGTTGAATCATTTTCAGTATCAATTGCCTGGATTAACCTTAAACCGGCATCTTTCACCTGGGGTTCCCTTGTGTCTTTCACTAATTCTTCTGCACCTGTTAAGTCTTGTGCATAAGCAAGTTTTGCAGGTCGTAGATTCTTGTTGGCCTCAAGAATTGCTTTTAATGTCTGACTTTTAACATAAGCCATTGCTTCAGGGTTAATACCACTTTCAAATGGTGGGACTCCCCAGATACCAAGCAAATCATTACTTTCGTGTGTATGCGTACTGGATATTAACACATAGTCAATTCCTACATCTTCTGGTACTTGTTTTCTTATATCAACCACATCATCGTGCCCAAAACCTATGGCATCGAGCGATACAAGCGCCAGTCGTGTATTTCCATCATCAAAAACAGCTACACGCGCCCAAACATCGTCGTGGACTCCGTTTGCAGCACGTTCGGCACTAAAACCGGCAATCCAGAACATATCAAATTTGCCATTATTGTTATTATCATTATATGTATCACCGTCTTTTTCACGATATTTTGCATCATTATTTGCATCATTCCAGGTATCAACCACATTTGGTGTAATTGGCAAAGCAGCAAATCCTGCTTTAATATTATTGGTTGATGTATTTCCAATTTTATTGATATTTACCTCATAACCCGGATGACGATCCCTGGTATTTATTAAGATAATTACAATTATTATTAATACAATCAGTATAATAAATCCACCTATCCCAATTAACCATTTTTTCATTTTATCCACTAATTTCACGAATTAACACTAACTATTTACTTACAAGTTTAAATTATCCACTAATTTCACAGCCTGCCCCGCCATAGCGGGGAATTAACACTAACTATTTACTTACAAGTTCATTGTTCAGTTTCTTCCAATCAATTTCCATTACAAAAATTTGCTTCCATTCTTCGTCTTTCTTTCCTGATTGCAAATTAATTCCATAAGCAATTTGGTTGCCTGAATTTGAAACAACCAATTGCTCTCTATTTAAATCATCATTTGTCAGCAGAAAAGTTCTTCCAAAGTTATTATTATTACCGACATAAGTTACAGCAATATTTCCATCTGTAATAGAAAAAATCCAATTATCTGATGGATGCCAACGCAAATGATTTGCATTTTCATCAAAAAAAGTAACTTGTTTTGGCTGTTTATCAGCATCAGAAATTAAATCAGAACCATCAACTGGAATAAAAAACACTTGTTTTATTCCGTTTGTATCTAATGAAAAATAGGCAATTTTTTTTCCATCATATGAACCCCGAACAATTCCGTCCGCATTTTTATCATGGGTTAAACGACGAACTTTAATCCCTCTTGGCGGTGTTGGATATTCGGTATTATTACCAGAATTAGCAGTTGTTACATCAACAGAATCAGGAATTTCGGCAACAAAAAGAGAATTTTCGTAATCAACACCGTTTTCTGCACGGACTTTACCGATAAATGCCCTCATCCTGCCAACCGAATCAACCCACGAATCACTTGATGCTTTTTCTATTTCTCCAGGTTTTGATTCTCCTTTTTTTACAGGTTTTACCAAAAGGGCAAAATAATGCGAATAGCCTTTCGGTGCATTTCCATTAGCTTCCATGTAACCAATTGTCCGGTCATAATCCTGGTTTAAAAAATCATCGTAAGTAAATCCTATTTTATTTCCATCTCGCGAATATTCATGCCGATGAGTTCCACCACGGTGCGCCCCATTAATGGTCGGCTTATCTGTCAAATGATCCCGCATATCAACTTTAAGCATATTTTGCTTACCATCAGCGCTTACTTCCACAGCTGTACGGTTACGAATATTATAGTAACCCCTTTCTTTCACCTCATCTAAAAAAGGTCCGTGAATAAAAATAACCTTGTTTTCCGACGGGTGATACGAAACTGCTGCAACACCAGGCGCAGCTAGTTCACCACTTATAGATTCGGGTTTCCAAAGAACTGTTTCAATTCCGGTTTTAATTTCTACTTTTTCAATAGATTTACAGTTTGCAAGGTCTGTAATCCTTGTATCATAACATAAAAACTTATCATCCGGCGAAAAATTATCGTTATTGTCCAGTGCATGGTTTTTCTCAGAAAAAGTAATTTGTTTTTCTTTCATAATAAAGGTTTCTACTTCCTGATTATTTTCGGAATATTTACATCCAAAAAACACACTTAAAATTATAATTGATACTAAAATTATAATTTTAAAATTCCTGTTACTAATCTTTTGAATTTCAGCTTCCAGGCTTATTCCAACATATCGTTTTTCCATATTTTAAATTTCCAAAATCAAATATTTATCATTTTATTTGGCTTTCCAGTCAGTATTAACAATTTTATAAGATTGTTGCATAAATTCTATAATAAAATTACTTATGCTGTCAATGATTTTGTCAGAATAAATGTAGTCTATATTTTCAGTAACCAATTGAAAATACTGTTCTAAAATGAGAGTTTGCTTATTTATGATTAATCCTTTTCGTGGCGTATTAGCTAAAGTAAAATCTGCATACTTACGTTGCAAACTTTTCAAATCAGCCGTAATTTGATTAAACACTTCTATTTTACCCCTGTTTTCAATCTGATTCCATGGCAATTCCAACTTTTCGTTAATTGTAAAAAGTTCTAAACTATTCCCAATTTTAAGGTATATGTTATTATGTTTTACAAATACAAAAACTGATATCGAATTGTTTTTCTTCTGCTCATCAAACTTATAGCTTATTTTTGCTATCATCCTGCCTTTGCGCTCGACAAACTTAAGGGGCTCTTTTAATTTATCTTTTAATGCTGGTAAAAGTTTTTTGTTTAAGGCATATAACACCCTAATATTATTTATTTCTATTTGAGGCTTTTTTGTCGGCTTAATACTTGTAACCGACAACATCTCAATTATTTCCGGCAATATTTCATGCAATTTATTATTATTGTTTTCTGCAATTGCCTGCATTTCTTTTATTATATTACTAATATTAAAGAAATTTCTTTTAAGATATTGCGATTTATTACAATATTCAAACAAAATATGCTCCCACTTCTCATTAAAATCCACCTGATTCTTAACCGGCTTATCCTTCTTATTTATATTGTATTTAGTTGCAAATTCATCCGACCAGTTCTCAATATTAGGGTTATCAGCCAATAAGTTGAAGATAGCAGGAAACCCGGTTTGCAGGCATGTTAGTGCATAAACAATTTGTTTCCTGTAATTATCAAGTTCATTGTCTTTGTTTTCGGGCGTTTTTTTTGATTTTATCAATAAATTAATAAATGACAATGTATTGACAAGCCTTTTTATACTTCGAGGATTACTTCCTACCGATAAGTTTGTAAATTGAACCAGAGTTTTAACAAATTCGCTATTCCCGGCTTCTTCCTTTGTAATAAAATTAACAGAAAACAACATTTCGCTAATATAATTTTCAATATCATAAGCACTTACCGGCATTTGGAAAGGCAATTGTATAATTTTATCAAAAAACGATCTGAATTCTCGTTCGTTTTTATCGTTTAATTCGCCAAACTTGCTTTTCAGGCCTTTTACAACTACCTCGTAATCAATAGCAAGAACAAAAATACAATTATCTATATCAAAAATATTTTTTAGAAGTTCCAAAATATTGACTGCCAGAGCCGGTTCAACCCTGTCTAAATCATCAATAAAAAAGATAAAAGCACTTTTTTCATTTCCGTTTTCTATATTTTTTTTAATCAGTTCGTTTATAAGTTCGCCTAATTTGTTTTTTAAATCCTGCAAATTAAATTTGCTATCAGCAGTATCATTAAACATTACATCATCCAAAGCTTCTGCTGCATCTTCATTTATCTGCGATACTGCAGTTTTTACAGCGACTTTTGAAACTCCCTTAAAAACATTTTTCCCTATTTTATAAACATCTTTTATAAGAGATTTTAATTTTTCAGGATATTCTTCTTTTGAAATACTGATTACATTATTGATAAGTGCATTAATTATTTCTTCGAGAATATTCTCTTTGCTTTTCAATAATGCATAATGCCATGTATTGAGCCAAACACTGTAAAATGAAGCTTTTTCAGACTGGCAGATTTTATAATCCAAACGGTTCATTAATGAGGTTTTTCCACTGCCCCATTCACCCTGCAAAGCTATTGATATTGGTGTTGACGTTTTTTTTATAAATTCACTCAAAGCTATTTCAAATGATTCTATTTGTAAACGATCTTCATCGCCCTTTTTTAAAGGAACATCTACTATGCCGGTTATTTTTTTATCCATTTTGTATTAAAAAAATTTATGCTCTATAATCTGACAAAGTGCATGATAAATGGGTAAATGATACTCCTGTACTTCTGGTGTGCTCATTGAAGGAACGCAGATTGTAACATCACAAAACTGTTTCAATTCTCCACCTGTTTCCCCTGTCAAACCAATAACTTTTAAACCATTTGCTTTAGCAGTTATGGCAGCATCAATTATATTCCGGGAATTTCCTGATGTTGTAATTGCGAGTAAAACGTCTTCCTTATTACCATATCCAACAACTTGTTGTGCAAAGATAAAGTCGCCACCAATATCATTTGAAACCGCTGAGGTTAGAGCAGAATGAGCACTTAGAGATATGGCAGGCAGAGCCCTTTCAAGCTTTTCAGCCAATTTTGTTCCTCTTTCTGCTGATATTGCTTTAAGCTTTTCAGAAAAACTGTCATCAACAGGACGTTTTTTCGAAAAACTTTTCATCAATTCTCCCACAATATGGTCTGAATCTGAACTACTGCCACCATTTCCGCAAATTAATAATTTTCCTTTATTTTCATACGATTTAATTAGTAAACCAGATGCTTCTTCTATTTCTACTTTGCACGAATCAAGTGCAGGATATCTTTCAATTAATTTATTTAGAACTGTTTTTATGTTCATTTTTATTAGTCATTAATGGTCATTCGTTATTACTATCTGCGTTATTTAGCAGCATATATTTACAGTAAATAATGATTTTGCAAAGACTGAAGACTGAGAACTGCATACTAACTAAACAACAATTTTACTAACTGATCAACTTGCGAAAAATCACTAATCAGAATATCTGCCCCGGCCTTTATCAAGCGTGAACGTTTTTCTGCATTTAACCCAAACCTTCTAATTTCATCACTGGCCACACCAATTGCAATTCCTTGAAACTTATGGCATTCCTTTATTTCAACAGGGCCATCTCCTGTTACCATTAACTCATTGCCTTTCAAGTCATTCTCATTAATGATTTTATCAATTACCATTCTTTTTGAATATTTATTTATATCGCCCACTGCACCATGAATACCACCCTCGAATAAATCAGCATATCCCATTACTTTTGCTTCATTAATAACATCTTCCCTGTCAGTACCACTGGCCAGGTAAAGCTTCACACCTCTCTCCTTTAGAGCTTTTAAAAAATCAATAGCCCCTTTTACTGCAAAATCATCAATAGATAATTCACCATTTTCAAGCTTTGCAATTCGCTTATTTACCATCACCATTAGTGCATCATTGTATATTTCTTTATAAGCAAACTTATCAAATATCTTATCCTTAGGAACAATATCAAATTCATCAACCATTTGAACCAAACCTTCCATTTGTACAATGGTCTGTATACCTGTTGATACATCAATAAAATTAAGGACCCGTTTTCTCACATTATCATAAAGTGATTTATCTGCAGTTTTGTATTTATCGCCTAGTATTGCTTTAATCATTACCGGTTCCATAATTTTCTCCCAACCTTCACGAAGGGTACTAATAGTTCCATCATGGTCAAAAATTGCATGCTTAATATTTCCAAGATTCGAAATAACCGAATCATTACATATCTCAAATTCAGTATTTGAAATATAATTTGCCTGACGTAAATCTTCTGCCAGTTCAGGTCTATAATTATAATCAGTGACTTTACTTAGTTCCAGGATTTCTTCACCAGAAGCTGTACCCGTTGTATAAAGTTTTTGAATAGTAACTGCTGAGGCAAAATTGGCAAATACCGCAGCATCGGCAGGTTTAATCCCGGCTGCAAGACATAAAGCCAGAGCACTTATTGCTGTATCTCCAGCACCAACGGTATCAATTTTTTTCAGTATTTGAATACCGGGAACTTCATTGATACCACTTTCATCAAATGTGATAATCCCGCGTGCACCACATGAAACAAATGTTGGTTTATTATATTGATTATAAATTTCATTCCCGTATTGTTTTATATCTGCGAATGGAACAAAATCACGAGGTTTAATCTCTTTGCCAAGCAACACACCAGCCTCTACTTCATTTACTTTTCGATAAATATTACGGAATTTGCCGTTGTAATGCCTTGAATCCAGAATAACAATCTTGTTATCAAACTCTTCAAAAAGCTTATTTACCTCATCAATAAAACTTTCATTGTTTAAGCTGCCAACCACCTGTTGGTTAAAAATAAGCACGTCGTAGTTTTCAAGTGCAAAGCGAATATTTTTTAAAATTTCATTGTCGGTTTCTATCGTCCGTTTGTTATTTAAACCAAAATCAATACGAGGTTGCTCTTTTCCTTCTAAAATTTTCTTAGTGTAGGTATATGTTTCAAAATTTTCTTTTTGGATTGTAAAAGAACTGGTATCTGCACCAAGCATTTGCAATTGCCTGTTTAATTCCCTACCATGTATATCGTCACCAATAACACCTATAACCCTAATTTCTTTTGGATTTAATGCAGCAACATTAGCCAGCACATTACCGGCACCTCCCGGTGAATATTTTTGTGAAGCAACAGACTCTGCCTGTAATCCCGTTTCAACAGAAACTTCAGAGCCTGCGGGATCCATTATCCAGTATGCATCTAAACAAAAATCCCCGTAAACGGCAATTTTTACATCTTTTATTTTATCAAGTATTTCAGTAATATTATTTTTCATGTATTTATTTTTTAATTGTTTTTAATTGTCACATGTTACCGCATGATTTAAAATAATCATTCCCTTGAATGTTTAATCATGCTTGTTTCATGTGTTTATTTTTATTTATCTATTGAGACAATTCATGTATTGTCTTTACATTTAATTTGAAAGTTCTATCAATTTTTTATATAAAACAGGGATTGTTTTCTTCTGGTTTCCACCAATATAATATCCTTCTCCCTTATAGGCTTCCGGCACCCTTGCAACAATACTTTTTTGGTCGCGGAAATAATAACCCATTGTATTATCATTGGTAATATCCGTAGGATTATACGGGCGTAAATCGAAATTTGCAGTAATAATTTTATCCGGCACATAGCCTGTATTACCAACCATTGAAGCAGCTTTCAGGAATACTTCAGGACCTGTAACCGCACTTCCAACATTTAGGATAACACCACCTTTTGATAGCTTTGAAATTTCATTGGTATAGATAAGAAAGTCCCTTCCTGAACAAGCTCCTTTTGCACATCCATCAAAAAAGCGGTGTTGGTCCAATACATCAGTGCCAATACCTACATGGATAGTTAAAGGAACTTTTTCTTCATAGCATGTTGCCTGCAAACTTACATTCCTGTATTTAAAGTTTATTTCCTCCATGCTTATTCCCAATGTTTTAGCAATTTCTTTTCGGAAATCTTCATCATGCATCATCCGGCCAACCGATTCACCATATCCTAGTTTATATTTATTCCCAACAATAAGGGCTGCATTAATATAGTTAAATTCGAAAGCCATCCCAAACTGCCCTTTTTCAAGTGCCTGGGGAACATATTCGCTTGTTTCACCAAATAAGCCCAGTTCAAAATCGTGAATTGATGTTGCACCATTTCCTGAAACCATGGTAAACATGCCCCGTTTAACCAGGTCGCCAATTAATAAGGTCAAGCCGTTTTTTACCAAATGAGCACCTGTAAAAAACACCACCGGCAAATCTTTTTCCCTTGCTAAAATTATTTCTTTGGCAAGCTGAGTAATTCGTTCTTCGGTATCTTTTTCAATATCAAATTTTAGCTTATTTATTTCTTCAAGTCTTATTAAATCATCAAGCTTCACTTTATTCGTTCGCTCACTTACCGGATATGTTTTAATCTGTGTTGGATCAAATATTTCGTATCGTCCTTTGTATTCCATTGTTTATAATGCTTTAATGATACAATGAGTTAATGTGATAATGATACAATGAGTTAATGTGATAATGATACAATGAGTTAATGTTTTAATGATATAATGTTTTAATGAGTTCAGTTTTTATTATATGTTGAACTTCTTGCTTTTGACATTATCCTATTTATTTCATTTGCTTCTACAAGAAGCCTTTCTTGCTCTTTTTTGTCATTTGATAAATCTGCATCTTTTATAACCTCAAGCCAATATTCCGACTCATCTACTTCTTCTACTACAATACAAATCTTACTAAAAAACTCTTTTTTAGACCTTGCTTTACAAGCTGCACGATAATTTGCACCTGTTGATGTTGCTGCTTTAACAAGTTGATATGTTATAACTGCTGATGCTTTGCATTTTTTTAATGATTCACAAAAAAGAATTACATCCACAGCAAATTTCTTTGTCCTTTTCTTCATCTGTTCAGTGAACACCTCTTTTTCTGTCATATCTCTTTTTTTGGTTATTGCCTCATTTCATCATTAAAGCATTTCATTATTCAATTTCTTTAATTATTCTTTGTTGTAATAACTGCATAGGTATACCATGCTTTTTACTAAGCGCTGCCAAATCTTCATATTCAATAGTTGTGCGTTTTTGGCCTGAGGGTGTTTCAACTTTTTTTATCCTTACTTTTCCATATTGAGTTTCTATCTCGTTGATTTTTCTAGTCAGTTTTTTTCTTTCAACCGGAAAATATCGAACACCAATAGTTGATGTATTTTCCATGATATAATCAGATAGTATTTGTATATTATCTTCTAAAACCGAACAAGAAAGCAAAATACCGGGACGTGCTTTTTTCATTTGAATGTGAGTAAAATAAAAATCTATTGCACCCTTCTTTAATAATTCATCTTGGAATTCTTTACCCAAAAATTCATTTGAAAAATCATCAATATTTGTTTCAAGAATAAATAGTTTCTCCTTATTTTGTTCCTCTTTCACCAATGAAATACGTAACACATTTGGCGCTGTAAAGTCTTTCCATCCTGGACCATAAACTATTTTTTCCAGTTTTAATACGGGTATTTCAAATTCAGGATCCAAGTATTTTAGAATGGCTGCTCCCGTTGGTGTTACCCTTTCACCTTTTTCATCACCTGCATAAATTGGTATCCCGGCAAGGATATCGGCTGTAGCAGGTGCAGGTACAGGCAATTTACCATGTTGTGTCATAACAAATCCAAAACCTGTACAAACAGCAGTAGAATATGCCTTTTTTATCGAAAGTTTATCAATTAAATAAGCACAACCAACAATATCAATAATAGAGTCAACGCCACTTACTTCATGAAAATGAATTTTTGATAAATCAACATTATGAATTTTACTTTCCGATTTTCCGATAATTAAGAAAATATCTTTGGCAATTTGCTTAGCATTATCAGTTATTTGGGCATTATTAATAAGTTCAATTATATCACTTAAATGACGATGGTGGTGCTGATGATGCTTTTCAACCTGCTTGTTTTTAACATATTTGTTCAAGTCAATCACCTTAACATGATTACAAACAATACCATTTTTATTTAATTTGTTAATTTCAACTTTTCCATCAGGTAAGTTCAATAATTCAGGTAGATTTAATATTTCATTGTGAGCATTTGCCAACTCAGTTAATGCGCTTAAAAACATATCGCCTGAAAGGCCTGAAAAGGCTTCTATTAGAATGGTACTCATTGGTTATAAATGCTTTAATAATTCAATGCTTTAATGATACAATATAATTTCACCTTTTATAGGTTGAATCTTTTGCTTTTGACATAAGGTAACCTCTAAAAATCCAAACTTCATCGTTATACATTTTTTTTAAGACACTCATTTACAGAAGTAAAATCGAGCCTTAAAAAAATTGAAAGCCTCGAATTTTGAATTTTTAGAGAGCACCATAATTCTATTTATTTCATTGTATCATTTAGGCATTCTATCTTTATTACTTTTTATCTTGATTTAATTGCATCACTTTCATTATAATTTTAGCGATATCGGTATTATCAATAGATGATTTAAAATATTCTTGCCCCCCACCAATTACACTTACCGGAACCTGACTTGCTGTATGTTCAACAGTTGTCCATGCGATACCTGCTTTTGAGTTTAATATCTTAATTGCCCTGTATGTTAAGGGAATGTCAAAATCATAGTTTAAATAATCTTTATCAGGTTTTGCTTCCTTTTTTCCAAGAAACTGTTTATTATATGCTTCAAACAACCATGATTTTTCATCATCAGTTAGTGCAAGCCCCTTTTCTTTATCACCCAAACCAAAATTACTTTTAACAGAATCTAAAACTTCGCTAAAGGACACCTCTCTCTTTTGTTTTTTTAAATTTTTTATCTTCCTTTCAAATTCCTGATGTGATATTTTTTGATGTTGCAATACTTTTAAATTTAATTTATCAAAAATTGTATTGTTTCCTAATCCCATCCCTCCGGTTTCATGGTCAGCCGTAACAATAATGAGCGTTTCATCTTTATGTTTTTCATAAAATTTAAGTGCCTCTTTAACCGCATCATCAAAGGCAAGTATTTCGTGAATTGTTGTGGCAGCATCGTTTGAATGTAATGACCAGTCAATTTTACCCCCTTCAACCATCATAAAAAAGCCCTTATCATTATCTAAAAGCTCAATTCCTTTCTTTGTAAAATAAGATAGAGGAACACTCTCGACCCTCTTATCAATTTCCCAGTAATATTCTTTACCTGAATAGGTACCCGGATTAACCGCAATTACTTTTTCATCTCCTTTTTTTAGTTTACTGAATTCTTTTTTTGTATTAAAATATGAATATTCATACTTATTAGCTGTATCAATCATTGAAGAATTATGAAACCCACCTCCACCAAAATAATCGAAGTTACTTTTAAAAAGCTCCATAGCAATATCATCATACAAATACCTGCTTTTTTTATGTGCATAAAAACATGCCGGTGTTGCATGGTCAACAGCTGCACTTGATACTATCCCAACTTTATAACCTGCTTTTTGTGCTTTTTCGGCAATAGTCTCATACTTTATGGTTAATGATGTATCCATATTTATCACACCATTTTTAGTTTTATAACCGCTTGCTATAGCCGTTCCAGATGCTGATGAGCAAGTAATATAGTTATCAGCTGAATAGGTTGTCATAAAAGACTGTACCGGGAAATAACTGAATGATAATGGATATGAAGCAATTTTTCCGTCAAGCGAAGCTTTATACAATTCAGTAGTATAAACCTGGTTTACACCCATACCATCACCAATAAAAAGGAATACATATTTAGCAGTGGCTTGCCCGTGACTATTAATAGTAATTAATAATAAAGAGCTTATTAATATTGTAAGTATTTTTTTCATTTATGTATATTCTGTATCTAAAATTAAACTGTTGCCTGTATACATAGAAAAGCAACATTATGCAATAGGAAAATTGATTAAATTTATATTCGTTGAAGGCTATTTTTTTATTGAATCCCTTCTAAGAGGGTTTTAATAAATTTAAGATCCTAATTGCCGCAATCGCTGCACCGTACCCATTATTTATATTTACAACGGTAATTCCATTTGAACAACTTGCCAACATTGAGTTTAAAGCCACCCGGCCACCCTCAGCAATCCCATACCCTATATCAGTTGGAACGGCAATAATTGGTTGGGGCAATAATCCACCGACAATTGTTGGTAACGCTCCTTCAAAACCAGCTACAACAATCAATATTTTAAAAGATTTAAGTTCATCCGTTCTTTTTAATAACCGATGTACACCTGCCACACCAACATCACTAACTTTTAATGCCCGCACCCCCATAAATGCCAGTGTATAATATATTTCATTCACAACACAAATATCAGAAGTTCCACCTGAAATTATAGCTACATCAGGTGAATATTGGGGTTCATCAATAGTCTTCAGAATAAATATTCCGGAATTTTCATCGAAAAATGCATCAGTGAACTGCTCTAACAAAACAGTGGATTTATCTTTTTGAAGTTTGGTAATAAGTGCATTTTTACCCTTCATTAAATGGTTATTCAAAATATTTAATAAATCATCAACTGATTTTGATGTACCATAAATAACTTCAGGGAAACCTGTTCGTTCTTCCCTTTCATAATCTATATTAAAGTTGCTCATATGCTGTAGTTATAACTCTGTTTAATTTTCCTGAAACCAATCCTTCATCATCTATAATACATTTAATAAATCCCAAATTTTTAATTAATGGGAAAATCTTATGCTTATCTTTTTTAAGTTCAGATATTTGGTTTACAGGAACTTCAATTTTACATTTATCACCGTAATGTCTTGCTCTTACATTAAAATAACCAAAACTATTCATAACAGCTTCGGCTTTTTCAACCTGGGCTAATTTATTTGCAGTAATTGGCTTGTTATATGGTATACGTGAGCTCAAACACGGGCTTGAAGGTTTATCCCAAATACTTATTCCAAAATATCGGGCAATTTCACGTATATTTTGTTTTGTAATACCTAGTTCAGCTAAAGGGGATTTAACTTTGTTTTCATCGGCTGCAAGCATTCCCGGCCTGTAATCGCTATAATCATCTTTATTTGTACCATTTAGAATTACAAAGTCGGGATATTGTTTTTGTATACTTCTTAAATCAGTGTATAAGTGTGTCTTACAATAATAACAACGATTGTGTGGATTTTCATTATACCGTTTATCGGAAAGTTCTTCAGTATGAATAGTTTGTAAGATAATGTCATTTTCATAAGCAAAGTTTACGGCTTCCAGATAATCCTTATCCTTTAAACTTTCACTATTTGATATTACACCAACCGTTCTGTTTTTACCTAAAAATTTCCTGGATAAAAAAAGTACCAAAGCAGAATCAATTCCCCCGGAGAATGCAGTGATTGTACCAGGATATTGTTCAAACCATTTTTTTAGTCCTAATAATAATTTTTCATCCATATAAATTATGCATTACTTTTTTAATTGCTTTGATAACCCAATTAATAGCAGATATACAGCACAAGCTACTAATACAAAAATTCCTGCTGCTGGTAATAATTCCATTGTATAACCAACTATAAAAGGGATAAAAGCACCACCACTAATAGCCATCATCATCAGCCCCGATATTTCATTGGACCGTTCAGGCATTTTAGTTACTGCTATGGAAAAAAGAAGTGGGAAAATATTGGAAACACCAAGGCTTACAATAAATATAATTACCCATGCGCTAACTTCCCCCGACACAAATGCAAGGGCAATTAAAGAAATTATGGCCAGCAATGATGAACCATTAAGGAATTTTCTTGATGATAATTTAGTCAATAAAATAGCACCAACAAAAGTACCTATCATTTTGGCAAAGAAATACATGGATTTGCCATATTTTGCCGCTTCTGCATCCATCCCGATTTTTGATTCAAGAAAATTTCCAATGTTTGAATTCATGGCAACATCAATTCCAACTACCACAAATATCCCCATCACCATCATCAGGATAAACTTGTTGTTCAACAATTTAAAACATGATGAAAAAGTAGCACGTTCCCCATCATATTTTGTTTCATTTACATTAACTGATGCAAGCCAAATCCATGAAAGAATGGCAATTACACCAAAAAGATATAATCCGTAACGCCATGCACCATCGGCATCATTATCGCCAAACAAACCTGCCAACATTGGCCCAATAACAGCAGCAACAAAAGGTCCTACCATGGAACCTACCGATTTAATAAACTGTGAAAAACTCATTGCACTTGAGGCTTTATCGTCAGGCACTATATCAACTAACAAAGGATTTGCCGACACCTGAATAATAGTATTACCTATACCAATTAAAGCAAATGCTGCTAAAATTACAGGCAATGTATTACCAAACACGGGGACAAAAAGCCCTATTGCAGTAATAACAATTCCGGTATTTAAAGCCTGCTTCTTTCCTACTTTGTCTTGCCAAATTCCTACAGGAACCGATAAAATAAAAAACCATATTAATCCTACAAAAGGTATTAACTGAAGTATATAGCGCGGGGTATCAGCACTTTGCTTTAGTTCATCTACTCCGGTACCAACCAAATCGTTAAAACTCATGACAAAGAATGCCATAAACACAGGAATAAAATGCTTAATTTTATTGTTATTCATATTAATCTTATTTATATAAATTTAAATTAACAGGCTTATGCCAGATATTTTCAATAATACAAATTTGAATTAAAAAAACATTATATGCATCAAACATTTTGCCTATTGTGCATTAAATATTAACAGATAACTTAAATATGGAATAATATTTTGTTGTTTAGGGTTAACATTAATTCATTTATGAAGAGTTTCAGGATATTTGCTCTTATAATACTATTCATTATAATGTTAAGTTTATACCACATATTGAAACGGGTACTAAAAAAGGGCTTATATAAAGCCATAAGAATAATTATTAACCACAAAAGTTAATTTTATCTATATTTACACAATTCGCCTAATACATTGGAAATGTAATTATTTTAATACCATGTCTCATCAAAATCTACCAAATCAAGCAACAAGGAAACGTTTTTTAGCAATGATTGCATTGATCACTGCCGGTGAAACCATTTTTTTTCTTCCTTTTGTTTTAGCCAGAGTTTTTCGACCTACCTTATTGGATGTTTTTAATTTGACTAATTTTGAGTTAGGAATCATCTTTTCCGTGTACGGTGTGGTAGCCATGTTTTCATATTTTATAGGAGGCCCACTTGCAGACAAGTTCTCAGCTCGCAAATTAATATCCGGTGCTCTGGCAGCCACAGCTTTTGGTGGATTATTTATGGCAACCATACCTTCGTTGGGAAGTATGAAATTTCTATATGCTTTTTGGGGCCTGACAACTATATTACTTTTTTGGGCTGCCCTCATTCGTGCAACTCGTGAATGGGGTGGCGAAAAGTTACAAGGAAGAGCATTTGGTTTATTGGAAGGCGGACGTGGATTGGCTGCTGCTCTGATTGGCTCAGTTGCCGTAGTCATTTTTGCAGCATTATTACCCGCAAATGTTGATGAAGCAACGCTTATTCTGAAAACAAAGGCATTTCAACAGGTTATTCTTTTTATTTCATTTTTTTCATTTCTGATTGCAGTATTGGTTTATTTTGCATTACCACCTGCCGGGATAAATAAACATAAAAGTTCAAAAAAGATTTCTTTGAAAGAAGTTGGTAAAGTTATGACAATGCCCGTTGTATGGCTACAAGCAATTATTATTATTTGTGCTTATGTTGGTTATAAAGCTACCGATGATTTTTCATTATATGCCAGGGATGTTCTTCATTTTGATGATGTAAAGGCAGCAAGTGTGGGTACAATTGCATTATGGATGAGACCAGTAGTTGCGGTTTCGGCCGGTTTGTTGGCTGATTATTTTAGTGCTTCAAAAATGATAATTTATAGCTTTCTATTAATGCTGATAGGAGGTATTATATTTGGTTCGGGTATATTAAATGCCGGAATTTTTTGGTTCTTTTTTGTTACAATTGTTACAATTAGTATTGGAATTTATGCTCTTCGGGGACTTTATTTTGCTATTATGGAAGAAGGAAAAATACCTTTAGCATTCACTGGTACAGCTGTTGGAATAATTTCTGTTCTGGGGTATACTCCCGATATCTTCATGGGACCACTTATGGGATATTTACTAGACCGAACACCCGGTTCTATAGGACATCAACATGTATTTATTGTACTTGCGGGTTTTTCATTAATAGGACTAGTAACAGCTCTTTTGTTTCGTAGAATTACCACAAGCTTTATCAAGAAATAACATAACGTTCTAGTTTAAATTGTCTGGGATGTTTTTCTTTGAGGCACAGGCACTCAAGCAAAGTAAACCGGTTTATATTGAACTGGAAAAAATATTCCGTCAAACGAATCAAACATTTATTTCTATCTTAAATGATTTACGTGAAAATAAAATATCAGAAACAGATATAAATACACTTAATCAATATTATAAACCAAATTTCAAACCTAAGCCTGATGATGGATATGTGTTTCTTACAACCCATAATTATAAAGCAGATAATTTAAATACTGAGGAACTTAAAAAAATCAATAAAAAAGCCTATAAATATCAGGCTGAAGTAATAGGCGATTTTTCTGACCATATGTTTCCGCTTGAAGAAATACTGGAGCTTAAAAAAGGTGCTCAGGTTATGTTTGTGAAAAATGATTATTCAGGTGAAAAGCGTTATTTTAATGGTAAGATTGGAACAGTTAGTTCCTTATCAAATGATTCCATTGAAGTTGATTTTAATGATGGTAGCGAAACTGTAACTGTAGATAAATACACATGGGAGAATAAAAAATACAGTTTAGATAAAGAAACTAATGAAATAACAGAAAGTGTGAAAGGTAGTTTTACACATTACCCGCTAAAACTTGCATGGGCCATTACCGTGCACAAAAGCCAGGGCTTAACTTTTGAAAAAGCAATGATTGATGTTTCACGTGCATTTGCACCCGGCCAGATTTATGTTGCTTTGTCAAGATTAACTTCTTTAAAAGGATTGGTGCTCACAGAACCTATTAGGAACAATGGCCTTAAACAAGATGAGTTGTTAAATGAATTTGCTGAATCAAAGGGATCAAAAGAAGAGCTGGATACACAGTTTAATGAGGGTTTAAAAGCTTATATTAACGGGTTTGTGAAATATGCTTTTGACTTTGAAGCTCTATCAAACCAATATTATTATCATTTAAAAAGTTATACTAAGGATGAGAAAAAATCAGTGAAACAGAAATACCATCCCTGGGCATTGGAATTCCAAAAACAGTTTCAAGAACCTTTAGGTATTTCAAAAAAATTTCTTGTTCAGATTGATAAAATTGCAAGATTTAATTCTGATGATTTTTTATCAGTCCTTTTAGAAAGAGTTAAAGCAGCTAAAAAACACTTCGAGCCTATTTTAAAGGGTTTTTCTGATAAAATTTTTTCAAAGATAAATGAATTGAAAAGTGAAACCCGTGTAAAAAAATACATGAACGAACTAAGGGATGTGGAACGTTTGTTTTTTGCCCAGTTTCAAAAAATACATAAAGCTGAAGCCCTGCTTGAAGCTACAATAAAAGATACAAACCTGACAAAAGAGCAATTAACAAATTCCGAGCTTTATAAAGATAGGGAAAAACAAGTCCCAGAAATGGGAAAACCGAAAAAGAAGCTTGCAAAAGACACAACCCCAAAAGAAAAGAAGACTAAAACCAGGGAAGTCAGTTTTGAAATGTTCCTGCAAGGGAAAAGCATTGAAGAAATAGCAAAAGAACGAGGCTTTGTTATTACAACTATCGAAAGCCATTTAAGTACATATGTCGCACAGGGTAATCTTGATGTAAAACATTTTCTTTCGAAAGAAAAAATTATGAAAATTGTAAAAGCCGCAGAAAAATTGGAGACTTATAATTGGGGGCCAATAAAACACGCACTCGGTGATGAATATACTTATAGAGAACTTCGTTTTGCTATAGCAGATTTGATTTACCAAAAATCAAAAGAAGAATAGTGTAGTGTTGCAACTCTCCGAGCTGTAAATAATAAAAAACAGCATAGTTTTTAACTTGCAAAGTCCCAACCTGGCTGAACCAGAACCAAACAGGTTTTACGAATGATATTTTAGTCATCCGATGAAACAAGCATGTTAAAAATAATTACTCACTAATTTTATATAATTTTAGTTGTGTTCGTGAGCTAAAGGTTATTAACATACACGAGAATGATTATTTTTGACATGTGGTAACATCTGACCAATAAAAATAATTAAATATAAACGGATGAAAAGTGAAATTTAAGTGGGCGAAAATGCTTGTTGGTGTTAGAAGGCGGGGAATTAATACCCCTACCTTCTCAATTATGTTCTTTTCTCTTCTCTTTAAAAACGCAATGTTAAACCTGCATTTAAAAATGAAACATTATAACCTGTTTCAGCATAAACCCCCAGACTTCCAGAAAAGGAATAGCGGATACCAATAAAAACATCTTCCGTAAAAGAAACATTGGTACTACTTGTTGGTGTAGTAAACCCATCATCATACTTTGACGTTGCAATAGTAAAACCTAACAATACACCTGCATAGATATCTAATTTTTCAAAGGCACTTTTCCCACCAGTCATTTCATAAAAATCAAAATGATAAGCCGCCCTGGGACCAACAGTTAAGTATGTGTAACTATAATCTACTCCCCAAATGGTATTACCTCCACCTGAAAAAGCAAGTTGTGCG
Organism: Bacteroidota bacterium; assembly: GCA_039714415.1. Lineage (GTDB taxonomy): Bacteria > Bacteroidota > Bacteroidia > Bacteroidales > NBLH01 > NBLH01. The sequence continues at coordinate 19,558 of JBDLJL010000022.1, read as the reverse complement.
CCACCAGTGATATACCCAATCCCAAGTTTATCCGAAAAGCCATGATCAAATGCAGCAACAATTGCCGGCATTGACATTTTAACCCCAGCTCCCAAAGCAGGTACACCTATCCCAAAATTAAGTGCATTATCACCTTTTGTCATTACCTGCGCTTTTGCATAACTAGACATAACTACAAATGCAATAAAAATTACTAAAACTTTCTTCATTATATTTACAATTTATGGTTAAATAAAGAACGAATATAGCTTATATATTTCAGTTATCAATGAACTGTGTAAAAAAAAATAAATTATATGGTGACCATTTTTTTTACCTAATTTATATTCAATATCTAAAACTGTATAATTTACATATTTAGATATTCTATGATTATTTTAATTTTACCATTTGATTTTGCCAAGATATGATAAAAAAAATTAATTAAACTGATCTGGTTGTTATCGTATTTCTCCTATTAAGTGGAGCGATTATTATATTTGGAAAAACCAAAGCCGAACATGTTTCAATGCTCATATTTTCCAGGATACTTGCCCTGTTGATAATTTTTTCATTAATAAGGTTAAGTACCAAAAATAATAATAAAACCATTTCTTTTTTAAGAAATCTATACCCTTTGCTATTTACAGCTTATTTTTATGGAGAAACAGGATACTATAACAACGTTTTTTTCAATAATTTAGATAATCTATTCATTCAATTAGAAGATTCTCTTTTTGGTTTTCAACCGTCACTATGGTTTAGTTTTGAATTTAATAACCGTTTGATTAATGAACTAATGTATTTTTCCTATTTTTCATACTACTTATTGGTTATTATCTTCCCTCTCATATTGTATTTTAAGCAAAGGTCTGAGTTTGAAAAGTATTTTATTATTATTATTTTTTCATTTTACACATATTATTTGCTTTTCGCAATTTTTCCTGTTGTAGGTCCTCAATTCCATTTTCCGGCTGAACAGCTCAATTTAACAGACACTTCATTTTTTGGAAAAATTGTTAAACTTATCCAGGATGCAGGTGAAACTCCAACAGGTGCATTTCCAAGTTCTCATGTTGGAATAAGCTGGATTATTTTTATCATAAGCCTAAGAACAAATAAGAAATATTTAAAATTGATATTTGCCCTGGCCTTATCAATATGTATCTCAACAGTTTATATTAAAGCTCATTATGTAGTAGATGTTATAGGTGGAATTATTTCAGCCCCCCTATTCTACTTTTTGGGGCATAAAATTTATCTTAATTATCATAAAAAACAATACCTACTCATCAATTAAATTTCAAAACACATATTCATGAACATAGTTATTAAGCAAGTTACAAATAAAAAAGACCTTAAAACATATATATTTTTACCAGAAAAATTACATATAGGACATAAAAACTGGTTACATCCCATTTATTCAGATGAATGGATTTTTTATTCGCACAAAAAAAATCATTCATATTCATATTCTAAATCAGTATTGTATCTTGCTTACCTGGACAATGAACCTGTTGGAAGAATAATGGGCATCATTAATAACAAATACAACAATGCCAATAATAAAAAGCAGGGACGTTTTGCCTTTTTTGAAAGCATTGATAATAAAAATGTTGCCAGTGCACTTTTAAGCAAAATAGAACTATGGGCAAAAGAAAATGGTATGGATCATATTATTGGTCCGTTCGGATTTAGTGATAAAGAACCACAAGGTTTGTTAATTGAAGGCTTTGATAAACCGACTGTCATTGTAACAAATCATAGTTTCCCCTATTTAAACAAATTTGTAGAAAACAATGGATACAAGAAAAAGTTAGACCTTGTACAATCTCAAGTTAAGGTGCCTGATTCTGCCCCTGAGTTATATAAACGTGCTTCAGAAAGGGTACTAAATAACGGTTACCGGATAATTGAGTTTGATAAACGAAAAGATTTTAAACCATATATACAACCCGTTTTCAAATTGCTTAATGATTCATATAAAAACATATTTGGCTTTGCTCCTTTTCTTGATAAAGAGATTTTTGAATTTGCCAATCGCTACATTTACCTTCTTAATCCGCGCTTAATTAAAATGGTTATTGATAATGAACAAAATATACTGGGTTTTGTTATTTCTATGCCGGACATAAGTGAAGGTATCAGAAAAGCAAAAGGCCGGCTGTTCCCTTTTGGTCTGTGGCATATACTACAAGCCGGCAAAAAAACAAAACAGCTTAACCTGTTGTTAGGTGCTGTTAAAGAAGAGTATAGAAAGAATGGTATTGATACCTTAATGGCAGTTAAATTATTTGAAAGTGCAAAAAAAGAGGGAATGGAATATATTGATTCTCATTTAGTAATGGAAACAAATAAACCCATGCGGGCTGAAATGGAAAAATTGGGTGCCAAGATTTACAAGAGATATCGGATTTATCAGAAACAGTTATAATCTTCAGCATAGGATATTGTCGCAACCCGGCTATTTCAATTAATAACAAATGCCTTATGAGAAAAATCATGCTTCTGAACCGATGAAAATGACAAAGGTCATTTCATCAATATCCACATAGCTGTATTTTTACATGACAAAAAAGTGTTCATAATCATAATAAAATACGATCATGTATAAAATAACAAAACATCCCATATTAGAAGTTCCCGCCAAAGAAAAAAGCAGTTTTATTTTTGAAGGGCAAGAAGTTCAGGCAGAAAATGGATTCACCATTGCAGCAGCTCTTCACCAGGCAGGCTATCCCGTACACAGTCACAGTTTACAAAACAGGGAACGTAGCCTTGAATGTGGAATTGGTAAATGTGGTGCTTGTGAGATGCTGGTCGATGGACAAATAAAAAGAATTTGCATTACAGCTGTTGATAAGGTATCAGAAGTTAAAGAAGTCCCAAAAGACTACAGTCCTGAGATTACCGACTTTAATAAAAGAGAAGAAATAAATATTTATAAAACCACTGTGGCAATTATTGGTGCAGGACCTGCCGGTTTAGCAACACGTGAAATTTTAAATCAACACAATATACCCAATATTGTTATTGACAATAATGCCCAAATTGGTGGACAGTTTTTAATGCAAACACATCAGTTTTTCTTTTTTGAGAAAGAAAAAAAATTCGGTGGCATGCGTGGTTTTGATATTGCTGAAACCCTTGCCGGAGATAATCATGAAGGTATTTTCTTAAACTCAACCGTTTGGGATTTGTTAGAAGGAAAACGTATTGCCGTTAAAAATATTCAAACAAATGAAATTTATTATGTGGATGCTGAACAGCTGGTGGTAGCCACAGGCGCTGTCCCATTTATGCCAACTTTTGAAAATGATGATTTACCCGGTGTTTACACGGCTGCGGTCGTGCAAAAAATGATGAACATGGAGTTCACTCTTTTAGGTAAAAACATATTAACCGTAGGTGCCGGAAATATTGGTTATTTAACATCATATCAGCTAATGCAGGCCGGTGCAAATGTAAAAGCCATTATTGAGGCCCAGGATCATGAAGGGGGGTTTCCTGTTCAGGCAAACCGTGTACGTCGCCTTGGAATTCCTGTCATGACATCAAAGATACTTGTCAAAGCTGTACCCAATGAAGATCACACAGGGATAAAAGGTGCTATTGTTGCCGATTGTGAAAATTTTCAGCCTATTCCTGGAACTGAACAGATAATTGAAGGTATTGATGCAATAAATATATGTACCGGGCTAGTTGCTGATGACCAGCTATTAATTAAAGGACATGAAATTTTTGGTCGCTTTTGCTATGGCGCAGGTGATGCAATCCGCATAGGTGAAGGAACAAGTGCCGTATTACGAGGGCAACAAGTTGCATATGAAATACTTGATGTATTGAATGTGAGATATGATTATGATACGTTTTTGAATGTTTCAAAAGAGTACATTGATTCTCAACAACATCCCACAATGGTTATTGATAAACCATTTTCACCTGAAAAAGAAAGAGTAGAATCAAAACCATTTGTACAAATTGATTGCCTTTATGGTTTTGCATGTAATCCTTGTGAGTTTTCATGCCCACATGGTGCTATTACTAAAACCTCAACCAGTACAGTTCCACAATTAGATTTTCAAAGATGTATTGGTTGTATGGATTGTGTTTACCAATGCCCCGGTTTAGCTATTTTTGGGTATAATGCAAAAAAAGACTGGCTATTCCTACCCATTGAATATGAGGTGGAAAAAGATGCCGAAGTATTTTTGGTAAATAATAATGGAGAAAAATTAGGAGAGGGTGTAATTGAAAAAATACTAAAAAAACCAAATAAAACCAACGTTGCCAGGGTAAAATCAATTGATTTACATGGGAGTGAATTAATGAATGTCCGCGGCTTTATCGTAAAAAACCGTTTTCCGGAACCTGTTCAAATTAATGCGTTTGATAAACAAATTGAATCTGAAACCTATGTTTGTCATTGTGATGATGTTAAAATGGATGAGATTATGGATGTCATTGGGGATCGTCAATTTATTTCTGTGGATGAAATTAAACATACCACGCGTTTAGGAATGGGAGCTTGTCGTGGAAAAAGATGTATCCCACGTTTAAAACAAACCATCCGAAAAACAGGCAAACAGATTGTAGGCGATGCCACGCCTCGTGGTCCGCTTTCTAACCAGGTTTCAATGGGTGAGCTTTACCCACATGCAACACATGAAAAGCTTATTACTTCTGTTAATGGCAAAAAATCAAAAATTGTTAAGGTAAAAGCCTTAATTGCCGGTGGAGGTATTGCTGGTAGTGCCTTATTCAGATATTTGGCTGAGGAAGGACAAAAACCGGTATTAATTAATTATGGCAGAGGTGCTTCCTGGCGGAATATTGCCGGTGGAAGACCTAATTTTAGCTTACCGGAACTCTCTGATATTGCCAACCAGAATCTTCAGATTTTTAAAGATCTTCAACAAATCAATAATATTGATTACAGACCCATAAATTATGTAACCTTTGCTCATGACAATACAATGTACAAAGCACTGGAAAAATCAATGGAATGGTCTGATGCTGAAATGATTGAACCAATGGATTTCAGAAATAAAGTTTCACCTCATTTTAACAAAAATTTAGCTACTTACCAGGCTGCACTTATTACTAAAAATTGCTGGCAAGCAACACCGGGTCGTGTAGTTGATCTCATCAGACAGATAGGTATTAAAAATGGTGGTGTTGTAAAAGAAGACTGTAAACTATTGGATGTAAAGAAAGAAGGGAATAATTATATTTCATTAGTTCAAACCCACAATAAAGAATTTATTGAATACCATTCAGAAATTTTCATAAATGCCTTGGGACCAAAAGGTGATGAATTTGCACAAAAACTTGGGATAGAAACCGGAATCTACCCGGTAAAACACCAGGCTTTTATCACAAGAAGGCTACCTATGTTGGGTGTAAACGGAATTCCTTTACCTATGGTAATTGACCGTAGAAAATACAAAGGATTTAGTGCCGTTTATGGTCAACAACTTGCTGAAACAGGTCAAATAATTGGTTGTGCTTCGCCTGCCATTGAACCCATGGAAACAGGTAAAAACCAAAAAATAAATTCAAAGGATTTTCTTGAAATTGTATCAGAAGTATTTGTTAATTGGTTACCGGAACTTTCATCTGTTGGTTTCCAGGCGGTTTGGGCGGGTTACTATATTGAACCCAAAATGCTCATTGATCCGGAACTTGGTCTGTTTGTTGGCTTACGCGGCCAAGGGTTTATGCTTGGGCAATATCTCGCTAAATTGTATGTGGATAAGTTAATGGGGAAACCTGTACCTGATTATTTTAGTCGTTTAAGTTTGGGTGGTGACGGGCTTTTGGAAAAAGCTTTTAAGTAGTGGCTATAAGAAAACGTCAATAACTGCGTTACGCAAATCTTGAAAACATATCATTTACGAAAGTAAACTCAATAATTTCAAGGATTTGCAAGCCTTGTTCTTGACGCTTTCTAAAAGCCACTTGAAAAAAAGTAGTTTTCTTAGATGCACTAAATAACTATAGTTTATACTTTTTTCAATACATATTTTGCAACTATTCCCTCCATTTTTGACTCCTGTTGACAAATGCTTTCCAACAAAGCCAATTGGTTTTTTGCCCTTACAAGGTTATGATCTTCGTATGATGTTGAATAATATACATCACCAGCCAAATAATCGGTAATAAAACGGACTGCCTGTTCGTAAACAATAAGCTTTGCACCAAATACTAATTTATTAATTTCAGTCTCGGTAACATAATCAACTAATTCTTCCAAATATCCTTTGGTCAGGGCCTCAAAAACATCTATCTGTACCTTAACTTTAGAAATATCTTTTTCATCTTCTGCAACCGGACATGTAGAAGTCCGTACCATATCGCCAAAGTCATTCAGTATTATCCCAGGCATTACCGTATCTAAATCAATAACACTCAGTCCTTCATCTGTCCTGCTATCAATCATAACATTATTTATCTTTGTATCATTATGAGATATTCGTACAGGCAGTTTGTTGCTTTTTATTAATTCAACAAATTCCTCTGAGATCGCCCTGTTTTTATCAATTAATTTTAATTCCTGCCGAATATTTTTTAGCCTGCCTGAAGGATCTGTTCTCAACACATCATCAAATGCAGCCAAACGTTTAGGCAAATGGTGGAATTCAGGTATAGAATCTTCATAATCAGCAACTTTTGCGTCAATGATTAATTTTTGAAACTTCCCAAATGCTTTTGCGGCATTATACGCTTGTTCTTTTGTTTTTACATAATCAACTGTATAAGCATCTTCAAAAAATAAAACCATACACCAATAATCCTGCTCTTGGTCTATATGGTAATATTTATCGTCCCGGGTTTTTACAAAAGTAAGGGTTTTTCTGCTAATTTCCGTTTCCCCAAGAGCTTCAAGCTTATTTTTAATATGTAAAGAAATTTTCACACTATTATTAACAACTATTTCCGGCTGTTTAAACACATACTTGTTTATTTTCCTGATTATATAGTTAACATTGATACCTGCCTGATTATAACTAACAAGAAAAGTATCATTAATATGTCCGTTACCAAATGGTTTGGCAGTTAAATAATCACCATAAACAACAAAATGGCCTGTAAGTTTTTTAATATCCTTCATTCAAACTAAATCATTACATATAAGCATCTTCAATTTTTTTCAAAGTTACTCATAATATATTCTCAAAAAAATTGTTTTCTATTTCAACCCAAACGCACGCGCAATAAACATACAAGGTAAACAGGTATTTTATGGTATGAATTTTCAACATAAATAAACCGATTGTCATCGGGAATACAGCATAACTTTTAGCAACTGACGCACGTTGTGGGTTTCAAGCTACAAGTCTCTTCGTGCGTCCATCCCGTAACTTGTAACACGTAACAAGACACCATTATAATTGACAACATCAAACAAACTAACATTGCCTGTCATGCTTTTTTGCCAGATTGGTATAAATTGCTCCCGAAGCAACTAATACATTCCCGGACAAGCGAAATGAAAAATAAATTCAAAGCCTGCCCGGAAACAAACACCAAACCTAATCATTAACAGTATAATACTTTACAGTATTTAATTCTTTCCATGCACCTCTTGTGAAATCCGGTATTTTTACAGGAACACTATTATTTTCAACAGATTTTTCCGATAGTTGGATTATAGCACTCCATTCTGCAGCATCATACACATCCTGATCCAGAGGTAAGCCATGGTGCAAGCAGTAGAATAAACGATAATCCATAATGAAATCCATTCCTCCATGTCCACCAACTTCTTTAGCTTTTTCACCTACTTCAGTTACAATTGGGTGTTCATATTCTTTTAAAAGCGAATCAAGCTTTTCTTCACTTAAGTAGCCATGTCCGTTAGGCTCAAGGGATATCCCCTTACGTGGCCATTTTTGTGCAAAACCTTTTGTACCACTAAGCATATGGATACGGCTATATGGACGCGGGCTGGTAACATCATGTTGAATCATTATAGTTTTACCCTTTTGTGTTTTTACCATAGTGGTATTCATATCGCCCTTTTTGTATTCGGTTTTGGCATATTCAGAATCTTCACCAAATTTTTCTTTAGCATAAGCAGTCATCCCAAATTGATTACTAGACATAGATACCAGATAATCCATTTTATCACCCCTGTGAATATTCATAGCATGGCATACAGGACCCAGTCCATGTGTCGGGTAAGTATTACCATCATGCTTTTCAAGGTGTTTAAGTCTCCACATATTCCAATATCCAGTAGAATCATTAAAGTTCAACCATCGCAGATCATGTATGTAAGCACCTTCAGCATGGACAATCTCTCCCAAAACACCTTTTTGCGCCATATTTAAAGTAGCCATTTCAAAAAAGTCGTAGTTGCAGTTTTCGAGCATCATACAGTGGCGGCGTGTTTTTTCAGAGGTGTTTACCAATTGCCAGGCTTCATCAATTGTAAGTGCTGCCGGCACTTCCGTAGCAACGTGCTTTCCATGCTCCATGGCATAAACAGCAATTGGTGTGTGAAGTTCCCATGGAGTGCAAAGATATAGTAAATCAATATCATCTCTCTCACAAATCTTTTTCCAGTCATCAGGATTTATGTATCCTTGAGCATTGTTATTCCCCATTTCTATTAATGTAGCCTGAGCTTTTTCCACTTTTTCAGGAACAACATCAGCAATGGCAACAATATTTGCCACATCGATATAACTTATTCTTTTTACTGCATTTTGCCCCCTCATCCCAAGTCCTATTATTGCAACTCTTACTGTATCAATAGGTTCTGCCCGCAATTCTAAGGCATGTTTTTGTCCTTCAGGTCGTTCCGGAGTTTCAAAATAGCTTACTGCTTCAAAAGCCTGTTTCCCGGTTTGTTCAACTTGTTTATTATTGCAGCCAAATGAGAAAACTATAACAGAGATTACAGTTATAATTTTTAGATTTAAAAATATATGTTTCATACGTTTACATTTAATTGCTTCCAAAATTAGTTTTTTACTTTAGGTGACTTCAAAAAATTCAAGATTTAAGGCATTCTATTTTCTCAAAGCTCGATTTTACCTTTGTAAATGCATTGTGCTGAGCTTGTCAAAGTAAGTGTTTTAAAAATTTTGAGTAACGCAGAGAAGGCTATTTTTAGAGAACACCTTTAGAGATACTTTTAAATGAAGTAAGCAGCAGGCTTAAGCCCACCACTTACTTTTCAACCGATATTAAGGATTTTGTACTAAATTAGGTTGAGCCAGAATTTGTGTTTCCGGAATAAAGTCAATAACTCTATTATGGTTTGCCGGAATTGTCAGGATGGCATTTCCCCTGTCATGCGTACCCGGGTATGTCCTGTCTAAAGTAAGGCCATTCCTAAATATATCATACCTTCTATGTGATTCGAAAGCTAATTCAAGTTGTCTTTCTTCTAAAACAAGTTCAAGTGCAGTCCTGCCTGCAGGAACAGCATCGTAAGTTGGTATTCCTGCACGTTGCCTGATCACATTGATGTCTTCCAGTGCAGCACTTTCATTACCTGTTTTTGCATTTGCCTCTGCCCTGTTAAGGTACATTTCTGCAAGCCTTGAAATAACAGGTGACCAAAGTTGCGGCTGGCCTCCCTGGTTTGAGCATTTTGTCACATAATATTTGGGGTAACCATTTCTCACTTCCATTTCTGCTCCCGGTTCAACATAAGTTTTTACCCCGTCTATATAAATAAAATATTTTGTTGCTTTGCCATCTACCCCTGCTTCAGTTTCAACAGTCGGCCAGCTAGCACCATCATAATAATACCATATACCTTCTTCATACCATGCATAGGCTGTAGTAAACATTTTAGAACCTGCAGGCTCGTCTTTGTCTGTGACATAAGTAATGAAATTATAAGGGTTGCCAAAGGCATCTGCATCTCCATGCTCAACATATTGAGGTTCAATAAAACTATTCCTTAAATCTTCCGGGTATTGGCCTACCAAATCCCTGTATGGTTGAGATGCGTACATTTCGCCCCATCCTACACCATCAATATTTGCATACATGCCACCTATAGCCATCCATCCATAATTATCCTCGTCCTCTAATGAACGACAGGCAAAGATAGTTTCGCTATTCTCTTCGGGCACATAAGTCGGGTATTTTGTGAAAGCATCACCTTGTAACAAACCAAATTTGCCTGATTCTATAACATCTGTCGCATAAGCAGCAGCTTCGGTATCATTTTCCATATAAAGGTAAACCCTTGATAAAAGTGCCCATGCGGATTCTATTGAAGCAAAAATCCTTAGTTCTTCAGCAGGCCTGTCGTAGTTACCCATTAATTCAGCAGCCATTTTTAAATCCGCTTCAATTTGAGCATAAACTTCGGCAACAGTTGCCCTGGGTGGCAGATTGTTTTCATCAGGTTCAGCGTCAAGAATTAAAGGTACACCAAGATTTGATGTAGGAGCCTGAGTATATGGACGTCCCCAGATATTAACCATTGTAAAATAAAAGAACCCCCTTAAATAATACATTTCACCAATTATATGGTCCATCTTGTCTGAAGTTCCCCTGGCAGCATTTTCAATTACCTTGTTGCTGTTTATAATACCTTTGTATGAAGTAACCCATAAACTGTTTAAATGACCGTTATTTACAGTATGCTGGAAGTTATACATATAGTATAATGCATCCGTAGTAGAACCACTTAGCGCAATATTATCCCCACCATATTCACCATGGAAATGATAAGGCCTCATAAAGCTATTTTCTTTAAGCAACGCATATGTTCCTAATGCAGCAGCTTCAATTCCCAGCTCATCAGAAAATACCTGTTCGTCTTCTAGATCCTGGAAAGGTTTCCTTTCAATTTCACAAGCCCAAAATGATGAAATGGCTATGAAAATTGCGATATATAAATGTATTTTTTTCATTTGTATATTTTTTATTAATTTTTATTGTCAGATGAAACTACTCCGACACATCGGAGCTTATTTTATCACCTTGTTAAATACTGATAATTAAATCGTTAAAAATCAACCTTAAGGCCTATAAGATATTTCTTGGCCATAGGATACCATCCACCAGATTCAGGATCCATTCCCGACCATTTGGTAAAAGTAGCTAAGTTATCAGCTGTTAAAAATACTGTAGCAGTGCTTAATTTAGCTTTACGAACAATACTTGCTGGAAGTGAGTAAGACAAACTTACGTTTCTTAACTTTATATAGCTTGCATCTTCCAAAAACCTTGATGATTGTTTATGTGCATCATGGTTTCCTCCCATTAAAGCTTCAGGATGCGTGGCAATATCACCCGGATTTTCCCATCTCGACCAACCTTCGGCAAGGTTCATGTTGTTGAAAGTAGGGTAAGAACCATCGCTATCAAAAAGTTCACGATTTCCGTTGTAAAGATATAATCCGGTTACAAAACCAATATTGGCACTTAATGTGAAATTCCTGTAACTAAGCCTGTTAACCACACCACCAATAAAATCAGGTGTGCTTTTTTGACCTGTAAATTGTAAAGTTGCCTGGTTGTAATCATTTGTTAACTCAATTGTTTCAGATCCATCCTCATTTTCAATAACTTGTTCCCACAATGGTTCTCCATTACCCGGGTTAACACCATGCCAAATCCTGGTATAATATGAATCCATATCTCTTCCCTCTTCAATACGGATTATACCACTTGAAATAGGTTCGCCTTCATATAGCTCAATTACCTCATTTTTGTTATAAGAAAGGTTAACATCCATTTGCCATAAGAAATTATTTGTTTTGATAATATCAGAGGAAACAACTACTTCAAAACCTTTATTATCAATTTCACCAATATTTTTATTAATGCCAGTATAACCAGTCATTGCAGGTAGAGGTACACGATAAAGTAACCCTGAGTTATTCCTGTCATATAGGTCTAAAGTCAGAGTAAATCTATTTAAAAACTGGGCTTCCAAACCAATGTTTGTATATTTGGTAGACTCCCAACTAATAGCAGGATTACCTTTTTGGTAAGGCCTTGCAGCAGGTAAGCCATTGTATTGCCCTGTAAGCTCATAATATCCTAAACCAGGAAATCCGCCCGGTGCGTTACCTACAAGACCATAACTTGCAGTCAATTTTAATACATTTAACCAGTTAAGATTGCTCATAAAACTTTCTGAATGCATATTCCACCCTGCACTAACAGACCAGAAATTACCGTATTGGTTATCTTTACCAAAGCTTGACGAGCCTTCCCTGCTAAAAGATGCAGTTGCCATGTATTTATCATCATAAACATATCGTGCATTGAATAAAAGACTCTGACGGGCAGATTCCCCTTTAGAACCGCTTACGCCTGAAGCCTCTGATGTTGCGTTTAAAACAGACAAGCCTGCAGCAATTCCTGTTCCTGAAGCATTGTTATTATCATAATATGAATCACTAAATTCCCAGGCAACAAATGTATTAATACTATGTTTATCAAAGTCATTTTTATATCGTAACATCTGGTTAGTCAACCTGCTTCTGCTAAAACTGTATGAAGAAGATAAACCACCGTTAGTTGCCCATCCACCGGTAGAACGGGGATCTGTATAATATTCACTGTTCCAAAAACTGAAATAAATGTTGTTCATAGAAGAAAAAGTCAACCAATCAGTAATTTTATAATCACCGTTTAGGTTTAACCTGACGCGATTTGCTCGGGAATTACTATAATTATATTGCAAATTATAAAGGTAATTTGACTGGTCCCTTCCATACCATGATAATGTGTCAAGACTAGGCCACCTTAGGCTACCATCTATGTTATATGGCTCATCCCATGGCAGGTAAGTAAATGCATTATACAGGCTATGCTCTTTGTCTTCAACATTACTATAATTTCCTGAAAGATCAGCTCTTATATTTAACCGTTCAGTGGCCTGGATGTTAAGATTTGCAAGCGCTGAAAAACGGTCATAATCGTAACCTTTAACTGCACCTGTTTCATTAAAATATGTTCCTGACACATAAGCACTTATTTTCTCACCACCTCCAGAATAAGAAACATTATATTCCTGGGCATCCCCCAACTGTGTTGCAATATCTACCCAGTCAGTATTTGTATTAACAAGCTCTTCAGAAAACCATGGATTGTTATTCCAGCTTGAATGGTAATCATATAGTTCTTGAGCATCCATTAATGAAAATTTTCCCTGATCTAATTGAGTAATCCCTCTTGAAACAGTAGCATTAATCCTTGTTAAGCCTTTAACAGGTTTATTGGTTTGAACCAGGATTACACCATTAGCAGCCCTTGACCCGTAAAGTGATGTTGCAGAAGCATCTTTTAATATAGTTACGCTTTCTACATCTGCAGGACTTATACTTGGCTCATAATTTCCATAAATTATTCCGTTAACTACCCATAAAGGACTGTTCGTTGTATTGATAGAACCTTTTCCCCTGATATTGATTTCGGCAGCTTGACCAGGACGTCCATTTGCACTTCTGGCATATAAACCGGCAACTTTACCTTGTATCATAGAGGAAATATTTGGTGCAAAAACGTCTTTAAGCTCCTCTTTTTTAAGTGCTGTTGCAGAACCGGTTAAATTAGAGCGTGTAGTTGTACCATAAGCAATTACAATAACATCGTCAAGTTGTTCAGAACTTGGTGCTAATGCAACATTTATCGTTGTTTGATCATTTACTGGAATTTCCTGAGTTTTGTAACCAATAAAAGAAAATATGATTACAGCATTTTCAGGGACTGATAAAGTATAATTACCTTCCAAATCAGAAATTGTTCCATTAGTAGTGCCTTTAACAACAATATTTGCACCGGCTATCGGTTCATTGGTTTCAGCATCGGTAATTGTACCTTTGATTGTGATTTCTTGCTTGTTATTAACTGTTGTATTATTTGCTAACGAAGATTCATAAGCAAACAACAGAAAAACGATTAGCAATGAAAAGTTAAGCAATCTGCTTAATATGTCTTTTTTTTTCATTTTAATTCTATTTTAAATTAATAAGTTATCTGTTTACGGAGGCTATAACAGTTTAGCCCCGACAGGCGCGGTATATTTATTCCTAACCTGTCAAACACACAGTTATTTTAATTCTCTTGGATAATATTCAAAAACTTTTAATTCGCCAAAATGAGTCCAGTTTACATCACCCATGTTTGAGAGAACTCTTATTCTGAAATATTTAGAAGAGACGTTATCGCCACCAAATGTAAGAACATTGCCTTGCTCAACATAGGTATCATCATCTACAGCAATTGAAAATGGCAAATCAGGTTCTGAAGTCCATATAGTTTCCCAAGTAGTACCATCAGCACTGGTTTGTACATCAAACTGATCCGGGTTTCCACTTCTTCCATGTCCTCCTGTTATAGCATCCCTGTGCCAGTAGGCAAAGCCTCCGACAAGTTTAGGCTCACTAAATGTAATTTGAACGTAGTGTGGAAGAGGCTGTACGTCTTGATCGTAAGACGAGTGCCAGTAAGTTGTGATGTCCCCATCGCAAAGTGCTTCTTTAGGCCCTTCCCATACGCATTGAGTATGAGTTACAAGCATATCAGGAGTTAATGTGTGATAAATTCTCTCCGGCATAAGAGTTTTAAAAGTTTTTACTTCACCATAAGAAACCCCGGCTTCATTAGCCGCATAAGCCCTTACGTAATAATCAGTAAAGTACTCTAACTTTTTCATGGTTGCTTCGAATTGCCACTCATTTTCAAGGATACCTTCTTTAGTATAGTCTCCTGAAGGTTCAAATGTGTCTTCAACGGTTGGTTCAGGATTGTCTTTGCTCCAGCATAAACCTAAAGCCACAATGTTTGATCCCCCTTTGGTTGTAACCGAACCGCCACATCTCGCAGTATAATCTAGTATCTCGGTCACTTCAGCTGTTGAAATTTCCGGGGATGCCCCGACTTCTTCTTTTTCACAGCCAAAAGAAAGCATTAAGACTGCTCCAAGTAAAAATGAAAGCGTCCAAATTGCAAATTTTTGTTTTTTCATAATAAATTAATTTTGGTTAATAATAAACACACTAATATAAAAACGACCTATCATATCCTATCTGATAATCAAATAACATAAAACCAGCCTGCAATACATATCAAATTAAATACTTTGATTGAGCAAATATAATATTTATTTTAATTAACACAACATTATTTGATTATTTTTTTTATTTTCAATCAGCTATTTAATTATTTTTTTTAATATATATTAAAACACTAATTTTGCCCTTATATCTATTTACTTTGTAGAACCTAAGCCAAGTAAACTGGAAAAGTCTTGATAAGATTAACATATTATTAAATTCAAACTTCTACCAAAATTTATACTGAGGGCTAATTATCTATAAATTAATGGTATTACTACGAATTTTGTGGGTAATGAATTAAAAAACATATTGGTTATTTGTTTATACGTTTATTTGTTTATGTCCCCATATGCTTATAAAGCTTAATATTGTAGGTTATAAACAGATAAACAAATCAACAAATAACCATGGTAAATTTATCGTAGAAGTTATATTATTCATAAACACCCACTAAAATGGTAGTAGAACCAAATTAATAATGATTGATTGGTAATTTTATTTTTCCAGATATACACTTAAAAATATGAATTAATTATAAATCTAAATAAATATTAAGATGAATTTAAAAAAAATAAATTATGCAAACATTGTCTTTATGGCGATATGGGTATTAGTAAGCAGCCAAGGATGTAATACAGACAACAAAATGGTAATACCTGAAATGACCATTCAAATACCAACACAAGGAAATAGTTGGTTTTTTGTTAACCCGGGCGCTTCTAATCAATTAGTTAGTGATTTTGATAATTCAAAGTGGGCTGCTGCCGGACAAGTTGTCCGGACTTTTTTTTGGATAAAGCAGGCTGGTTCAGTTGAAATAGGCATAAAGGTTAAAACTAATGGTGGATTATCACGTTTACTTGCTACATTTAATGGAAGTAGCAAGGAATTGGATGTTTCAAAACAGGAATTCGGCACTGTTCATATCGGAACCTTTAATATTAGCACGCCTGGTTATTATTATCTAGATCTTCAGGGAGTAAACAAACAAGATCTTATTTATGCGCATGTAAGCGATGTTTTGCTTGGTGGCAAAGCCGCTGTCGCCGGGGTTCATTTTTCAAATGAAGATTATTTTTACTGGGGGCGTCGCGGACCCTCTGTCCATTTTTCATATGAAATTCCTGAAGATATGGCAGATATTAAATGGTTTTATAATGAAGCAACAGTTGAAAAAGGCGATGATGTTATAGGCTCTTATTATATGACAAATGGTTTTGCTGAAGGATATTTAGGTTTTCAGGTGAATTCTGAAACTGAGCGAAGAATACTATTTTCGGTTTGGAGTCCGTATTCTACTGATAACCCAAGTGATATCCCTGAAGAATACAGGGTTGTTTTACTTAAGCAAGGTGATGATGTGGTTATTAATGACTTTGGGAATGAAGGTTCAGGTGGCCAGAGTTTCTTGCGATACAATTGGCTTGCAGGGAATACATATAGTTTCTTGTTAAAGGTTGAACCAGCCGGTGATAACAAAACGGACTATACAGCATATTTTTTTGCACCAGAGATTGGAGCCTGGAAGTTAATTGCATCATGGCGTAGACCTTTTACAAATACCTATGCTAAAAGTTTATACTCTTTTCTTGAGAATTTTGACACCAATACAGGGCCATTAAGCCGAAAAGTTACATTTAAGAATCAGTGGGTTTGTGATATAAACGAACAATGGCATGAACTTACGTCTGCACGCTTTACAGCTGATGCTACTGCCAGAGATCAAGCCCGCCTTGATTATGCAGGTGGTTTAAGTGGTGACAATAAGTCATTTATGTTAAAAAATTGCGGTTTTTTTTCAGATAATACAGTAATTGATAGTAATTTTAAAAGAGAAGGAAATTTAATAAGCCCGGATATTGATTTTTCGATTTTGCCTTAGGGATTGTGATGGAATAAATTGACAGTTTTAAACAATCAACACTTCGTTAAATTTTTGTTTCGCGCAAAGCCGCAAAGATTTGATTATTAACCTATTAATCTACGTTGCTGTTAATTTTTAATGATTTGATATATAGGTGTTTATAGAAATTTACCGAACTATTGAAACAATGGTTCTGGTTTAAATATTCTATGAACATTCAAATTAACTTTTTAAATATTCAATAATCAACACAAAACACTCAATATTCAATATTGCTTACGCACCTATATTATAATCCAACAGTTTTCTTATTTGAAAGTTGAATATTGTTTATTGAGTGTTGAATGTTTAATTAATTTACAACTTAAGTTTATTACCCAGTATTTATAATGGTCTGATAGCCAATACTAAAATGTAAATATGATACCATAAAAAACATTAGCTATCACAATTATTCTAAACTACAGCTATTAGTAAGTTTAAGCGTTAGCTGAATCTGTTTCCGGGAAAAACAGATGAGACATGACTACAGGTAATGTGCCTAATAGCCCCGCTTTTTCTTTTAGTTTAGAAACCAATACCAGAGAGTCATTCTTTAACAGAAGCATTGTATATTTGCTTAGTTTTTGTTGAATAGGGTCTTTAATCAGGTTTTCAGCTTCCGCTATTTCGCCACCAATAATTATTGCCTCAGGATTAAATAAATTAATCAGTGTTGAAATTCCCCTTGCTAAGAATTCACCAGTATCTTCCATCAATTCAATAGCATATTGATCGCCCATTTTTGCAGCATCAATTACTGTTTTAAATGTGATTTTTAATGGGTCATTGTTTGTTATTTTTTTAATAATAGAATTTTTCCCATTATTAATATCCTTTTTTGCCCGTTTCACAATAGCAGTACCCGAAGCAATGGTTTCAAGACAGCCTATTTTCCCACAATAGCAAAGTTTACCATTGGGATCCATTTGTATATGTCCAAACTCGCCGGAAAAACCAGAATGTCCACGATAAAGTTTTCCGTTTAATATCATGCTTAGACCAATTCCTGAACCAATGTTTATAAAAAGTACATTTGAGTATTTTTTAGCATGCCCGAACCATTGTTCGCCTAATGCCATAATCCTGGTATCATGTTCTACAAAAACCGAACATCCAAATAAATTTTCAAAAGTTTCTTTTAATGGTTTGCTCCCAAGTTGTGGAAAACTGTGGCTTTTTCCATTTCTGCTATTAAGCAAACCGGGTATAGATATTCCTATCCCCAATATTTGTTTTTTCCTGAGATCATTTTTTTCCAATAACTCATTAACAGAATTATCAAGAAGCGTAAGTATATTGTCAGTTGTTTCAAGACCTTCGTCTTTTTCAATTATTTTGCCAACATATTCATTATGTAGGTTGAAAACACCTATTCTATAATATTGCCTGCTAAGATCAACTCCTAAAATATATCCCACCTCAGAATTCAACCCATACAAAGTTGGTTTTCTTCCGCCTTTAAGTGATCCCCCTATACCTAAGTTTACAATCCAACCATCACTCAATAACTCTTCAATTAAACCTGAAACAGTTGGCACACTGTTTTTAGTAATATCACAGAGTTGAGCTATTGTTTTTGAACCTTCTCTATAAATAGTTTCTATGATCTTTTTTCTTAAGATATTTTTTTTATAAACGACACCTGTTGTAATTTTTTTGTCTCCCAAAATATCATTTGATATTTTACTTTTCATGTATCAAATCTTTAGTTTTTAAAATGCAATTTGGTTTCAGGCAAAAATATTAAATAAATTTAATATGGCTGAGCTATTTCAATATTTATTTTAAAATGTGTTACATATTAACTAATTTTGTAGCAGATATACTAGTTTTTCATAAAATAATGCGATATAATATTTATAAGGTTTAAATATTCAGATCTGTTTCCATCAAAAGCTAACCCGATTAATTCATAAACTTTTATGAATAATAATATTTGATATATAATAAGGACTATTGATTTTAAATAATTAATGAAAAGAGAATTACACATAATAAAGCCGGCAACTAAAGCAAATAACTTTGAAATTGAGTTAATTGAATGCATACAAAAATTAAAAGGCTTTGTAGCGGATAATATTATTTCATTTTCGGTATTTTTTTATTCTAAAGATAAAATTCAGTATGATAGTAGAATGCTAAGAATAGAAAAGGAATTATCGGATATTAATCTATCGCAAATTCCTTTTAGCATAATTTCTCAAGCACCTGCTGAAACCTCTATTGTGATAGAGCTATTATATTCTCAAGAAGATGTAAACATAGAAAGAAAGACGTGGCAGGATACTAATTACAGTTTAATCAAACATAATTATGGTACTGAATTGATCGTTGCAGGCATAGGTAAAAAATCAAATTCAAATAGTTTTCGGGATAAAGCTGAGACTGCATTTTTAAAGATATCCAATATTCTAAAGCTTGAAAATTTTAATCAGGAACATATTGTTCGTCAATGGAGTTATATCGAAAACATATTGGAACTTAAATCCGAAAATGATCAACAACTTCAGAATTATCAATTATTTAACGAGGCACGTAATTTATTTTATTCAGGTAAGCAATTGCCTAATGGTTATCCGGCTGCAACAGGAATTGGGATGAAGTATGGGGGCTTATTAATTGA
>JBDLJL010000021.1:0-44078 GCA_039714415.1 Bacteroidota bacterium | reverse complement strand
CTACCAATATTTGATAACCCTTTATAGTCCAAGTCAATAGGGTTCTGAGTGGCAAGGACAATACTGATACCAAATGCCCTGGCTTGTTTTAATAAAAGTAACATTGGTTTTTTAGATGGAGGGTTTGATACAGCTGGGAAAAATCCAAAGATTTCATCCATATAAAGCAATGCTCTTAATGATGAAGTACCTTGTTGGTTTCTCATCCAACTTATATAGCGGTTTAAAAACAAGGTGACAAAAAACATTCGTTGACTTTCATCAAGGTGTGCAATTGATAAAATAGAAACTTTTGCCTTTCCGTCCTCAGAATAAAGTAGGTTTTTAATATCCATAGCCTCTCCCTCAGTCCAAGCTGAAAAATTTGGGCTTGCCAGAACCGTATTCAGTTTCATAGCCAAATTGAGCCGTTGTGTTTGAGTATAGAAACTTTTTAAAGGCAAAACCCCAATTTTATCAAAAGGTGGATTGCTTACATAGCCTATTAATTCTTCAAGCGTGATGCTTATTCCTTTTTTCCATAAATGCATAAAGATGCTTGATAGTAATAAATACTCTTTACTTTGTAAAGGATCGCCTTTAAATTTAATAAGTGCAAGTAAACTGCTTACCGTTGAATTAATAACAGAAGTGAATGAATCAGGATCGTCAATAAGTTCTTCTGATGGTGCATCAAAACTGCTTAATACTGATAGTTGTACACCCGCAGAACTTCCTGGTGTGTAAATTACATATTCGGCATTTTCTTTTAATTTCTTTATACGTGATTTATCCTGATGCCATGATTGAATCCCATTATCCCAAAGCGATGCCGTTTTTGAAGCAAACTCCTTAACATTCATTCCTTTACTTTCAGCCGTTCCCGGATCAACCCATGGTTCAAAATCAGCAGGTTTTAGTTCCGGAAATGTTAAAAGTAGATTTCCCATATCACCTTTGGGGTCAATAATAATTGTGGGGATATTATCAAGAATTGCCTCTTCAATAATATCTATTCCCAAACCGGTTTTACCACTACCTGTCATGCCTATAAGTGCAGCGTGTGTTGTAAAATTTTTGTTTTTATATAAGACAAGTTCATCTGTTAGCTTTTGTGTTTTGGGATCAACTTCTTTCCCGAGATAAAAAACCCCTAATTTTTCGTATAAAGCTGTTAAATCTTGCATGTTTTGTATGTTTTTAAATAAACTCAAATGTATAAATATTCTCTTCTTATACCAAAAGGTTAATATCTTAGACAAATAAGTTTTGTTTGTTATTTCCAACCATTTTTGCTGAAGTATTAGCATAACAATAGTTACACAAATAGCTGCAAGTGTTGTAAGTACCAATATCTTTGCTGTATATGCAAGCACAATGTTTTCGCTGACCTTTGTCTTTTAACTTTTTTGTCCCTAAATTTGGTTTAATAAAATCCATAAGTACTTTGTCCCCGGGAAATAATTTTACAATCAAATCGTCATCAATACATTTGTTGTGCATAATTCCAAGATGTTGCAATTCTATTTCTTGTGCACAGGTAGCAATTTTCAGCTTGTATTGACCAATTTGTTTTACTAATTCAGCTGCAAATGTTATTTTCTCCTTGTCTGTAAAATTATGATATTCAATTCCTGCTCTTTTCAGGTTGTTTTTCACTTTGCGGTAGCTTAAATCAGCAAATGAAAAAACTAGTTTTTCAGTATATTGATATATTTCATTAGCAATGCTATTTATTCGCGTAACAAGCGTTTTTGTTTTTTGATTTTTTAAAAGTAAAACCGGATCAAAGCGCCAAATAACTTTTTCTTTCCCAATTTTTTCTGATAATTTTTTAAAAGCTTCTATTCTATCAACAAGACTTGGAACATTTGGTTCTAATCCATCCTCTTCATAATCGTTTAATGTGAACTGAAAATAGTAATTAATATTTTTTTTGTCGAGCTCACTTAAATAAGGCATAATGGGAGCAGGGTTTTTTGTCCAAAATACAATTAATCGTGTACTGGAAAGGGAAATTAAATACTTTTTATGGTTAAACGGGTTTGTTTTGTAGATATATCCACGTTCAATAGTTTGTATAAATTTCCGGGCAAAAAATGCGGGAATATCTGTTGCCCGGCTTGCCGAAATAATTAATGGCAAAATTGCTTCTTGGTTTTGCCCTTCAATCATCATATATTTCTTATTCCAAGTCATTGATGTTTAATTAGTAGGCTAAATCTTAGTCTTTTTCTGATAAAAGTCTAAAACAGTTAAACGCTCTCGATTTTTGTAGAATCATTAAAATTGTAAATATCTTAATGTTCATAAGCAAAATTACCTAAATTTAGTGTGCATAGGTTGAATTTGAAACATAATTACTAAAAATGCTATAAATTTGTACAAGAAAACAGGATTTAACCCGATTGATTAATGAATGTCAGGGTCGTAGCAACCAGCAAAGGAGGTGCAATCTGCCACCATACTGGTGTTTTTAATAAAACAATTTAAGAACTAAATCGTTGTAATAATATGGCAAAATACACGAAAATATTTATATTTATTTTAATTGCTTTTGTATCAATTAGTATTTCCTGTTCAAAATATGAGGATGGCCCAAAAATTAGTTTGATATCAAAAAAAAGCAGGATCTCCAAGGAATGGAAGACCGAATATAGTGTAAACCTGGCTACAGGTATTGAACATTCTGCTGATTATTACGGTTGGTTGCTTAGCATAAACAAAGCCGGAACATTTTCAAAAGTGATTAATTACAACCTTATACAAACCACATATAATGGAACCTGGGAATTTGTTGGTGACAATCAATTACGTTTTAATTTTAACACGGCCACTGGTGAGCAAATAGAGTTTTATACTATTTTAAGATTAAGCCGTAAAGAGCTATGGGTCAAAAACGAATGTGAGGAGATTCATTACTACTCTGATTAACCCGCATTATTCCCCGCAAAGGCGGGGCAGGCTATGGGTTTTTCTGACCATGAACCTTTAGCTCGGCGGTAGCCAATCTAAATGTGGGAAACCTCGTTTTAGGGAAGCTTAATTTTGGGTGACCAAAATTTTAGCTGATCTTAGACGCTATCTTTGATAGCAAAAATTCTATGAATTTTTGGGGGTAAGTTTCTCAAAATCTGAAAAATCGTCCTTTCTGAAAATGGTTAAATCTTAACCTGAAATAGATTAACAGAATATAAATAGGTTTTATATATTTGTAGCTAAAGTTAACTCAATGGATGAATTAGAATTAACAACACAGGAACAAAATCAATATAGCAGGCATATCATGCTGGATAATATTGGCCTTGAGGGACAGTTAAAAATGAAAAATGCAAAAGTGCTGGTGGTAGGTGCCGGTGGCCTAGGTTCGCCGGTTCTTCAATATTTGGCTGCTGCCGGTGTGGGTACAATTGGCATTGCTGATAACGATGTGGTTGCAGACTCTAATATAGCACGACAGGTATTATTTGCAAGGGATGAAGTTGGCTTGCAAAAGGCAATAATTGCTTCAAAGAAAATAACAAAGTATAACCCTTATGTTAAATGCAATATTCATAATATATTTTTGACTGATGAGCGTGTTTTAAAGATTATTGATAGTTATGATATTGTCGTGGATGCTACAGACAATCTGCCAACCCGTTATCTGCTAAATGATGCTTGTATTATGCGGGATAAAGTAATGGTACATGCTTCATTATACAAATTTCAAGGCATGGTTTCCGTTTTTAATTTTCAAAACGGGCCAAGTTACCGGTGTTTGTTCCCTTTTCCACCAAGGTCTTCTAAAATATTAGAGTCTGGTTTAGTGGGTGTGTTGGGAACTTTAGTTGGTGTAATCGGATCAATTCAAGCCGGTGAGGTAATTAAAATTATTACCGGTTTTGGTGAGGTGTTATCGGGGAAAGTGTTTGTTTATGATATGAATGATAATACTTCATATAAATATGACTTAAACCGTATTGATGAAAATTTTGAGATAGATGGTTTAATAGATTATGAAGAATATTGTAAACCTAGTATATGATCTACGATAAAATTATTACACCTGGGCAGCTTAAAGAAAAACTAGCTGATGAAGATGAATTGTTTATTGTTGATACAAGGGAAAATACAAGTGTTTTAAAGCCTATTGATTCCGCAATACAGATACCTGCATCCAAAATACTTGAAAAATTAGATACTTTGTCAAAAGAGAAAACTATCATTCTCTACTGTTCACATGGGGTTGATAGTTTTTTTTTAATGAATATCCTGGTAACTAAATATGGTTATACGGATGTCTACAGCTTAAAAACAGGACTGGATGGTTGGTACAGGTTTCTTGAAAGTGAATAATAGCTCTTGAACTAACAGGAATTAGAGATTTGTTATTTTAAATTGCAGTTGATGATCTTTACTTTTTTTGTATTTTGCTTACTTTGTATTCAAAACTACCTGCTTTAAGAGCAATTAGGGTGCGACCATCATGTGTATAACTTTTTTCATAGCTAAATGTCTTTTTGAAAACCTCAGAAATTCCTGCTGTTAAGGATTTTCCCGCAGAGTATAATGTGTACTTTATTTTTTTATCAAGGCCAATTTTTACTTTTTTAGTTTTATTATCCAAAGCATATGCATTGTTGTAAATACTTGTCTCAAGGTGATCTGAAATAATGTTGATTTCTTTATTTTGAACAGCATTGCATTTTAATGCTGCAAGTTCTTCAGGTGTATGAATTATTTGCCTGTTTGTTTGTTTTTCTGTTTGATCCTGTAATGTAGCTATTTCCAATTTGTTTTTGATTGCAATAATGTTTGTTTTTTTATTTTGGACGACTTTTCTCAATTCGGGGTAGGCCTTAACCTTAGTTAACTGTTTGCCTGTTAAATTTGTTCTATTATTTTGGTTTAGTAATAATGTTAATCCCATTAAAAGAACAAATACCGCTGCAACACGATAGATAATCTTGTAATTTTTTATTTTATTTTTAACAATAAAAAGCTTTTTTAAACCATTTTTTGATTTAAATACCACGTTTTTATCAGCTGAAAGCTTTGTTTTTTGAATAATCTGGAATTCTTTCTTTTTTTTATCTGAATTTATAAGTAATCTGTCCAATTCTATTTGTTCATTTTTATCAAGTTCATTTTCAAGATAAGCAATGCTTAATCGTTCAAATTTTGTAATACCATTTATTGCTTTTAACTGATTTTGTTTTAGTAAATCTTTATTCTTAAACTTAGTTTGTTCAGGAATCATTTTGCATGCTAATAAATCTTCCAGTTCACAGTTTAAATCAGGGTTGTGTTTAGCAAATTCACGAACTAATGCTTCATCATAAGGGCTGAGGTTCCCTTCGATAAAATCAATAAACCAATGTTCGTAATTTTGTCTTGTAATTTTCATTTTTTTTACTTCTAATTTTTCACCCTGAGCTAAGTCGAAGGTCTAATTTTCAGTTACCAATTACTAAATTAAGCAACATTCTCCATTTTTACGATATAATTTTTTAAGAAAACGCGAGCCCTGTATATATATACTTTTACCTGCGATTCCGTTAAACCTGTTATCTCAGCTATTTCTTTGTACGAATACCCTTCATAATCACGCAGAAGTACAACAGCTTTCTGGTCTTCCGGCAAACGTGTTATGGCATGGGTTAATATTTCTTTTAAATCAGAATATTGTTCAAAATGAACATGGTTGTTTAGATCACCTTCATAAATTGGGCTAACTCTTTTATGTTTTCGTATATAATCTATCATTGTATGATAACCGGTTGAGAACAAGTATGATTTTGCTTTTATGGCATCAATTTTTTTGTAACTCAGCCATAGTTTTTCATAACTATCCTGAACAAAATCACTCGCAAGTGCTTCATCTCGGATGTTTTTTAATAAAAAACGATACAAGTTATCCGAATGTTGATCAACACAATTATTGTATTCCTCAATGGTCATAAATTAGTAATCAGGTATTAAAATAAATCGGAATAATCCACTTTTATTAGTTAGACGAATTTAAGGGTAATTTTGTTACAGTTAGTCAGGAAAATAAAAAATCTGCAAGAAAAATTCCTGGAAAAGAATTTTTCTTGCAGATGAAATATAATGTAAAATATATATTAAAGACGGTTTCTAAAAAATCAAAGTTCAATGCCTGTTCCGCTACTGCGGAAGTTTACAGTTTTTTCAAAGCTCAAGTTTCCTGTTGTAAATGTGTGTTTTGAAAAAAAAAACTGATAATGCAGGAATTTGGGTTTTTAGAGGTTGCCTAAAGTTAAACTTTTTGTGTATAGTCAGTGCACTTACTAACACAATCAACGATGTGGCTCAGGGTGGTGTGTTTTAGTGAATAGAAAGTGTTTTTACCAGCCCTTTTTGATACCAATACGCCTTTATCTTTTAGTATTCCCAAATGGTGCGAAGTGGTAGATTGTTCAATTCCCAGGCGTTCATGTATTTCTGTGACTGTTAGGCTTGTACCTTCTTCAAGAAAGCTTAATATGGCAATACGCATTGGATGTGCTATAGCTTTGAGCATATTTGCTGCTGCTTCTAATTGTACTGAGCTTAGTTCTTTTAAATTCATCTAATTATATTTTAATTGGGTGTTTTTATTAAAGATTATAATTATGCAAATATATAGATATTAAAAAAAATAAAAAATGATTTTAATCATAAAAAAGGCTGAGATTAAGGTAGCTCAAATATACTATAATAGTTTCAATAAGTTCCCTTTACCTCAGCCTCAACTTTTGTGTTTCAGTTTTATTCAGTAACTTCAACCACAACTTCATCACTCTGCCATAGGCCATGCTTAGTGCAGAAAGCCATAGCAGTTAGTTTTAATTTACGTGTTGGCACAATGTGGAAATCAACTTCAAGCTGGCTTGGGGCACCACCTAGTGCACCTGCTGTGAATGATGATTCAGCAAGCATATTTTCACCATTCCATAATTGTATCCATGCAATATAATGGTCAAAATCATCCGGATGAAGATATTCATCACCCACTTTTACTTTTACGATAAATTTTTCACCTTTTTTTGCTGAATTATCACAATGAACAAATGCCGAATGCCTGTCAATATAATCTTTTTTGGCTTCTCTGTCAATTTCCGAAATGTCCTGATACCTGTTAATTTTCATGTGTCTATTTTTTAATTGTTTAAAATAAATTTTCTAAAAACCAATCATACAGCATTAAAAGATGCTTATATCTTAAAAACTTAAATGTCTACAAATAAATTTGTTGTAGATATTTTCTGATATGATTACTTCCTACAAATTTTATAAATTTTGACGACTAAAACAAATTAATCTCTATTTTTCGTAAAATAATTTGGGTAATATGTTTAATATTCAAATTTTATTTAGATCTGCCTGAACAATATTGAGTATTTAAACATTATAGTCATTATCCCAAAGAAATTATATGAAATTACGGATATAATCATAAAGCTTTTCTGCTCTATTGTCATAAGTATGATCTTTTAATACCCTGGCTTGGGCGGCTTCCCCTATTTCTGAAAGTTTATGTTTATTGTTTAGTAGCCAGTTAATTTTTTCAATAGCTTCATCAAAAGAATTAAATGTTACGATTTCTTTATCAATTTCAAATAAATCCTGTACATTTTTCTTGTTTTCTAACAATAAACATAATCCAATTCCGGTTGCTTCAAAAACACGCATGGTTGCAACATAATCACCTCCAATTTCGCCTTGAACATCAAAAGTTAATTTTGCTTTGGCCAGCTTTCTATACATATCTATACCATATAATTGCCCATTATATTTTTTTTGCAATGATTTTGAGATTCTTAGATATTGGGGGAATTCATCTAAATTCTCAACTTTTTTGTATTTTACTGATTTTGAGAAGAATTTACTTGTACCTGTTTTTTGAATAATTTCTTTTAAACCATACAACACTTGCTGTTTAATTACGTCAGCATATCTATGGTTAAATAAATTTCCATAAAAAGAAAAATCAATATTCTCATTAGTAGCAATTTTTTCCAGAAATTTTTTTCTTTCAAAATGGAAACCTTTACGTGGAATTAAACTTCCCGCAAAAACAATGTCCATTTCTTTTGATTGTTCGCCTATTCTTGACAAAATCTCAGGTGCAAATGCATGGTAAAGCAATAGGGGTTTTATTCCATTTTTTTCAAAATCGTTTACAAAAACAGGTGAACAGGTTGTTACAAAATCAAAAACTTTTAAATTCTTTAAATTGCTTTTAGTGTATGGAGCACATGAGTTTCCAATTAATAATTTAACTGATCTTATTTCCTTTTTTAAAAATTTAATATATTCCGCATCAAATGAGAAGCTATCTTGAAACCAAATAATATCGGGTTGGTGAAATTTAATTTGCTGAGTTAGGATATCTAAATCTTTTGCATTTGTATTATTCTCTTTCGCCCAGGTTTGCTGTAATGATAATGCATTATATACAATTTCATATGAATCAATATCATGTTTTTTTAAAGCTTTTGAATAAAAGT
Organism: Bacteroidota bacterium; assembly: GCA_039714415.1. GTDB lineage: Bacteria > Bacteroidota > Bacteroidia > Bacteroidales > NBLH01 > NBLH01. The sequence continues at coordinate 35,604 of JBDLJL010000021.1, read as the reverse complement.
CTGACCAGCCAATGCTTTGATACATTAAATGTTCATATTGCTCAGAAAATGATTTTTTATTAATTTCAGGGTGTTTCTGATAATAATATTTCAAAAAACTGTTATAATAATTTGCAACCTTAACCAGTTTCATTTAAAAAGAGATGAGTTTAAATATAAAGATCAATAAAAAAAGAAAGAAGTGAACATTGTGATTTTACTTTAGGCTGTAATTTATTCTTACATTACAACATTGGCAAAGATAAAGAAATTAATTTCTTTAAATAGCCAACTATTCCATAAGCTTTATGAAAAAAGATATTATCTTGATTATACATCTTATTTCCCTACAATTGCGTAACCATCTTTGAATTAGCAAAAGTTATTTTGAATCAATATAAATTTTGATAAAGCCTTGTAAAACAAAAAAAATAATTATTTTTGCGGCTTAATAATTATAAAAAAAGAATTTAAAATTTTAATTATGGCTTACGTAATTGATAAAGATTTATGTACTGCATGCGGAGCATGTATTGATGAATGTCCGGTAGATGCAATTTCTGAAGGTGATGTTTATGTAATTGATGCTGATGAATGTACTGATTGTGGTGCATGTGCAGATGTTTGCCCGGTAGAGGCAATTAGCCCTGAGTAATTTTACAAAGCGGGCATATTTTTTTTATATAATAATTGCAAAAACAACAAGTTATGCCCTGCTGAAGTATTATTGGCTAAAGTAAAGTATTAAAGCCCCTATTATGGGGCTTTTTTTAATAAAGCAATCTCTAATTTCGTTCCTTATAAAATCTTTCAATTAATTTATTGAATCTTAATAACTCTTCGGGAGAAATAGATTTTTGTTGTTTAGCTGACTGGTGCAGTTCTAGAATCTTGCTGATGCAGCTAATTTTCGCCCCGGTTTTTTCTGCAATTGTTTCAGGGGCTTTTTCTTCCATTCTCTCTATAGAGATGTAGTACTTTTCACGTAAAAAATCAGTCCAGTATAAATATCTTTTTAATAGGATATCCTTATGATTTTTATTATTTAGATACAAGTTTCCTAGTGTAGCTGCAAATTCAAGAGAGCTGTTTTCCGGTGGGATAATAACAGGGACTGGCCTTTGTTTACGTTTACCATTAAAAAAGAAAAACAGAATAACTAATCCCAAAATCAAATAATAAGCATTACGTAATGAGTGGTTTTTTAAAATGTAACTTACCAGACTGTTCCCATTTGCTTTAGCTGGTTTGTATTTTTCATCCCATACAATATAATCTGAGTTTATATAACTTAAGGCTTTAAATGCATATTCAGCATTGTTTTTTGTCAATATATTATAATTTGTAAACGCTACGGGTTGCGAATGAAGGTAAAAAGCACCTTTACCAAATGGGACATGTATATAGTTTACCCGTTTATCACCTATTGTTCCCAGGATATTTGTAGTGGCGGAGTCAAATTCTGAAAAATGATTGTTATTCATTGCTTTATGAATAAAGTAGCCGTTTTTTGATTTTAAAACCGGGTCTTTAAACTTAGCAGGCATACTGTCAACCTTAAATGAATTAGCATACAAAGTTTTTGTTTTAAATTGTAATGTGTCACATAATGTCTTTTCAAAATTCATCGCCGAAATAAAAATAAATCCACCACTGCTGGCCATTGAGAGAAGCCTGTCTCTATTAACTTCATCTATAGAAAAATTATCAGTATTAATTATGTAGGAATAATTATCAGGTTGATCCGGTTCTGTATAGTTATAAAGGCTTTTCTCATTGCTTAAGATTTTTTTGCCAGGAAAAATATCAGCGAGCAAGTCATGAACAATATAACCCCCAAAAGGCATTTTTTCATTTTTTGAAAAACTGTAGGACCAGTCGGGTTCTTTAGGTGCAAAATATTCAAATAGAATTAAACCGGTAAAAAGTACCGCCAGTAAAATGTATTTTTTGTCAATACGCATCTACACACCGGTTTTAAAAGATGAAAACGTGTTCTCAAACTCTTTGGATAATTGCTCAAATTCATCTTGGTTAAGCTCAAAATGCCCGTACCAACTATATTCGTACATTCCGCTTAGTCTTTTGAAACTATTTGAAATATCAGTATTATCCAATTCGTGTTGATAACTGGAATTGGTTTTGCCGGGTTGCCAATTGATGTAATCAGTTTTATTCAGTACTTTTAAAAGTTGCAGGTATAGAAAACGTGTTGCAAGCCGAAAGTTCTGGTTTTTTATGGCATTTTTTATTTCTTTTTCAAAATCTATTTTATGAATATTTTCAGCTCCGTATTCAAAACCATTTTTTTTAGCAGATTTTTTATTTTTAATTAAAATACCCGAAAAATTACCTCCGAGAATTTTTGAAATAGCAAATGCAATTACCAAAATAATAATAGCATAACGAATATATGGGGCAGCTCCTTTGTCACTAAATGCTGCCTCAAGAAAATCCATTAACCGCTTTAAAACTATTCCCCAAAAATCAATAACCGGAGCCTGTTTAATGTATTTGAAATCATTATCCTGCCGGTATTTTTCAATTTTGTGAACAGGTACGGGTGCAACAGTGGTTTCGCCTTGTGCTTTTCTCTTTACCTGAGCATTTGCGTTATATTCAGGAATTTGCAGAAACTGAAACAGTGCTATTAAAATAAAATAGCCAAATAATATTTTAAGAAGTTTATTCAAAATTAATTTACAAAATTAACTAATATCGTCAATTTTATTCATTAAGTTTGGTTTCTCTTTTTTCTCAACCTGGCTGTAATAATGAAATGTAAGAGTGATATAAACTATAGAATATAATAGTGTTGATGCAAAAGTACCAATTGCAGATATAATCGTAAATAGCATGGAAGTACCCTCAAAATCACCTGCCTGCATACTAATAGTATAAAACCTGGATAGGGCAACTTGTGGTAAAAGAAAAATTGAACCTGAAACGAAAGCAATTATATAAACAACAATTAATACACCAAAAGTAAACCACCAATAGTCTTTAATAAGATACATGCTCCGACTCATTGCATTTCCAAAGCTAAGGTCTTCAGCAAATTTTGCATAAATAACCAGAGAAAAAACAACGGCAAGGTAAATCCCTGGCACAAATAAAAATATGAAACCAAAACCTATCATAAAGGACATTACAAAAATCATTAAAAGTACAGGAACAAAATTTTTGATTACTAATCCCGATATTTCTTCCTGCTCAAAACCATCTTTTCCTTTTGTAACATAAAGTAATACATAACTGTACACCACAGACAGTAAAACCACATTACTAACAATACTTCCCAGCATGAATAAAAAGTATTTCGTTGAATAAATATTCCCTAACATTTTTAAAGGGTCATTATTGTTGAACGTATCAGGGTCAGAATATAAATCATTTTGATACATTGCTCCCAAAAATGCTGTGATCAAAACAAAAGGCCCTGCGTATGTTAGTAATGCTTTACCTAAAGTTTTGTACTCTTGCTTGATAAAATCAACAGTGTTGGAAATTAAGTCATTAAAATCCCTTTCCTGTTTAAAGTTGATTGGCTGTTTTTCCATATTTTAAATTAGTTCAAATTATTTTGCTAAAGATAAAAGTAAAAATATAAAAAGGCGAAAGATAAAGTATTCAGCTTCACAGTTTTTAGTTTCCAGGCTTTAATAGACAGTCTGCAAGCCTCCCATTATCAGCAACATGCTATGTATGGTAGATAGCCTGATGTGTACTGCTTTCAGAGGACTGGATCCTTTTTTGAACTGCTAATTTTGCCGGATACAAAAAAAAGTACCACACAATAAATACAAAAGAGCCTAAAATAATGCCTGCCCTAATAAAGACCGGGGCATCAGTATATCTGGTAACAAAACCCTCTAAAAATCCTGCAACTATAAAAATGGGAACAATACCTATCATAATTTTAACACCCTTAACTGTTGCTTGCTTAAACGACTGCAAACGGGTATAAGTTCCGGGTAATAATACCGAAACACCTATTAACAGCCCTGCTGCCCCTGAAATAATAATGGCAAAAATTTCCAGGGTACCATGTATCCAAATAGTTAATATCGACTCAAGAAAAATGTCATGCTCATAGAAAAAGTATTGAAAGCTCCCGAGCATTACCCCATTTGACATCATAATATATACGGTACCCACAATGAGTAACAATCCCCAGACAAAAGCCATAAACGCAACTTTTATATTGTTGAATGTGATGGCCAGGAACATATCGGTTTGCATCATTTGCTTAAACACGGCCATTGGGTCTCCCTTATCGATGTTATCAATGGTCATATCTACATAGGCATCACCAAGTATGGTGCGAACAAAATCCTGATCATTTGCCGCAGAAAAAGCACCAATTAACGCTGAAAAAAGGAAAAGTGCAATCGAAATTAAAATGTATTTTCGTATATCATAAATGATCAAAGGGAAATCCTGTTTCCAAAAATTGAAGAATTTATGGCGGCTTTCCTTTTTGTTTTTATAAATGTTAAAATGTGTTTTGGCAGCCAGTTCATTCAGGTATTTTTCTGTATCAGATCCCGGATAAAAGGTGCGGCAATATGATAAATCATCCGTAATTTGGATAAACATGGCTGCCAGCTTATCAGGAGTATAGCTGCTCTCTTTAACAGATAAAGCTTCAAACTTTTTCCAGCGATTTATATTTTTGTTTATGAAAACGAGTTCTTGCATTATGTATTTGTCTATAAAGTCTTCTATCTACGTTATGCTTGCTCTCAAAATAGTCATCCCGATTATGCTTTTTGTTGATTTTTATTTTAAAAACCTTACAAAAGAGATATCGGGACTCACATTTTTCTAACTTCTCAAGCTTCCGCAGTAGCGGAACAAGCTTTGAAAGCGAATTTTCTGAATCAAACACAAGACTTTATAGACAGACTAATTATCCAATAATTCAAACAAAAGTAAAAATAAATTATTTATGCAAAACCTTTATCCTTAAATTTGGAAAATTTAGATTTTTATGAAACCCTCAATGAGGGTCTTAATATGACGATTAATAACTCAGCAATAGGAACATAATAGTATATAAAATACTTAACTTATATTTAAATTTGTGAAAGTTGTACTTGTAAATAAATCCGACCGAACAGGTGGGGCAGCAGTGGCCTGTCGGCGATTACTAAATGCCATAAATAAGGACGGTGTTGATGTCAAACTTTTAGTACAGGAAAAAAATGATGAAGATCTGACAGTGGAAGCTACCGGAACTGGTTTTTGGAAAAAGAAAATGAATTTTTTATTCTTCATTCTTGAGCGCCTGTATTTTTTGTTGTATGAAGCATCAAAAGAAATCCGATTTGCTTTTTCCCCTGCTATTGCTGGTGAAAATATCCATAAAAATAATTTAATAAAAAATGCAAATATTGTTCATGTTCACTGGTTTAATCAGGGGTTTTTATCTCTTAAGAATTTAAAAAAACTTATTGCCCTTAATAAACCAATTGTTTGGACTTTGCATGATATGTGGGCATTTACAGGTGGCTGTCATTATAGTGGTGATTGTGAAAATTATAAAGTTAATTGCGGTAATTGCCCTTTCATAAAAAAGCCTTCAGAAAAAGACCTTTCGTATAAAATTCTGAAAAAGAAAAAAGCAATTTTAAAAGGTGCTAATATTATATTTGTTACTTGTAGCCATTGGTTAAAAGAAAAAGCAAAAGAATCATCACTATTAGAAGGTTTTAAGGTCGTTAGTATCCCCAATCCAATTGATCAAAAGCAATTTTATCCAATGGATAAGAAAAGGGTAAGAGAAAAGTTGTCGTTACCAAATAACAAAAAACTCATATTATTTGCTGCTGCAAATGTTTCTGATAAACGAAAAGGACTTAGTTATTTGTTGAAAGCCTTAGGATTGATGGTAAAAAACAACTCAAAATCTGTAGATATTGAAATAGTTACATTTGGTAAGTCAGATGATGCTGTTTTTAATAATTTGCCATTTGAAATTCATAACCTGGGAGTTTTGTCTGAGGTTAAAAAAATTGCAGAAGCATATAATGCAGCAGATTTATTTGTACTTCCCTCTCTTGAGGATAATTTACCCAATACGATCATGGAATCTCTTGCTTGTGGAACTCCTGTGCTGGCATTCAAAACGGGAGGAATACCCGAAATGATTGAACATAAAAAAAATGGTTACTTAGCTGATTACAAGTCAGCAGCAGATTTAAAAAAAGGTCTTGATTTTATTTTGAACCATCCACAACCTGAAAGTTTAAGTAATAATGCACTTGAAAAGGTTCATAAAACCTATAATGAAAAAGTGGTAGCTAAGCAATATTTGGAAGTTTACCAATCGATAATTAAAAAGAGTAAACAATGATGAACAGTTGATTGCCGATTTGTAGATTCAATAAGTTTTCTCAGCTTTCTTCTTAGCCTCTTTTAATAATACAAGTCACTGGTTTTTAGCCTCAAGAACCTATTTACGGCAAGCCAGGTTGAAACCCCTGAAATAAAAACACCAAGAACAAGCATTAATCCAAAAATGAGCCATTTATCTTTAATTAGAATAATATCTTCTAATGTATTTTGAAGGAAGTAAATCACGATAATCATCATTAAAATGGCAAATAATGCACCCAAAGCGCCAAAAAATGCCGATTTTATTACAAATGGTTTACGAATAAAGCCTGATGTAGCACCAACTAACTGCATTGTATTAATCAAAAAACGTTTTGAATAAAAGGATAGTCGTATTGTGTTGTTTATTAAGGCAAATGAAATTGAAAAAAATATCAAACTAAATAAAAATAATGTCAGGCTTATTTTTTTTACATTATCGTTCACCAAATCTATCCTTGACTTTTGATAATGAATTTCTTTTACCAAAGGATTTTGTTTCAAGCTGGCTTCTAAAGCTGCGATGCTATCTGTATTTGCATAATCTGCCTGGAGTTTTACGTCAATAGTTGCCAATAGTGGGTTATAACCCAAAAAACCAACAAAATCTTCACCCAGATTTTCTTTCAGGTCACGGGCGGCTTCCTCTTTACTGGTAAATTTTGTTTCCAGGACATAGTCTGCCAAATCAAGCTCTTTTTGCAGGCGAATAATGTCCATTTCTTTTTTGTCATTAATTAAGATTACTGAAAAACCCAGATTCTCTTTTGCATAATCAGAAAGCTTTTTAGCATTTATTAGTAGTAAACCAATAAGGCCAAGCATAAAAATGACCAGGGAAATACTAATAGTGATAGAAGTATAAGAACCAACCAATTTGTTCTTTTTTATATCTTGAAGTGTAGAGGGCATTTTGTTTAGATTTGTATTTTTAATTGTTTATTTAGTATAAAAATCTAAATTACAATGACGCTTGATAAAGCATCAATATTTCTTCAACGCTTAATGCTCTACTGTAGATAAACAGCTCATCAATATAACCACTAAACTGATAGGCTAATCCAACAGTGGTATTAGGATTAGGTGCCACTCCTAAGCGAATTTTTTCATTTGAGCCAGGAACTTCCTTTACATTTTCAAATCGAGAATAAATCTCACCATTCAGATAAATTGTTAATGTCTGATTTAAATAGGTATACGTAACAAAGTAGTCTTTATTTATTTCTAACATTTCGGAATTCCAGTATTCATCGCTATAATCAAATGTAATTCCATAATCTTTGGTTCTCAAATCTTGTCCATCATGCATCGCTGTTAGCCTCATATTTGAAATGGATATCCAAAACAACGAGTGTATCCATTCATTTGTATTATTTAACATTAATATGGATTGATTAACAGCATAATCGTTATTTGTATTCATCCAAAAAGAAACGGTATATTCTTCCCCGTTTAATGAATTAGGGAATTCCACATATTCATATACTTCCTGGATTGAATTGTCTACAAATTCCCGTGCATAATTTTTTATGCCTGTTGTATAGTGAGTTTCACCAAAATCTATCCCGTGATATTCCATTCCACTCCAATCATTAGCATTGAGCTCAAAAGGATAATGTGCTAATAAGCCTTTTTCAAGGTTATTCTTTTCTAAAACAATAGTTAAAGGATCAACAAGGTGTCCTTTTAAAATAGCATTTGTGTAGGTTTCTTTATATGCCTGATAGCCCGCTTTATTAACAATAACTTCATATTCAGAATAATTGTCATTTAATGTTATTTTGTTAGTAATGGCTGACAAGCGTCCATTGTAAAGAGTGTCTGTTCCTGAAATTACAAGGAATTCAGCAGTAGTTAGTACAAAGTTTTCAATTGTCTCATCATATCTGAAAATGGTAATAAGAAAATCAAAGATTTCAACATTGTCAAAACTAAAAGACCCATATCCAAAGTCTTCAGGTATGCAGTCTTCAGTTGATAATACTTCCGGAACTAACTTTGTAACTTTATCTTTCTCTATAGTAAACTTAATCGGTAAGGGAGTATCCACTAAATATGCTTTTGCAGAACCCTCAACTGGCGATGCATATAAAATCGTTCCGGCATCATCAATTAGAAAAAAAGCAGTTAATTTATAATTTCCTGTTAATAATGATAACGGTTCTGTTATAAACGTTTGATCAAATTTGTAGAACTTGATTTTTTTTAATTCACAAATAATTTCTCCTGATTCATTTTCTATAGTTACCAAGGCTGCAGAAATATCTGTAAAACTAGCTGCTTCTTTCTTAATATTTCCGTCACTTATAATATTTAGCCCAAACTCAATTGTTCCCTCCCCTATTTGAGGATCAATATTATCTTTTCTACAGGATACTAACCCTATCAATAACGATAATAAAATATAAATTGAATTTTTCTTTATAATTTTCATAAGTTTTAAATTTTATAATTGATTATAAATATAGATTTTAAAATTATTTTTTATTGCATTATTCCTTTGTTATCTAGGTGTATAAGGCGGCAAGCTTGCCAATTTCGCAAAAAAGCGGGACTGGTTATGTCGTTTAAATTGAAGGTTTTCCATTTCAATAGCATTTGTTACGAGTTACAGGATTCAAGTTGCGGGGTAGACGTACAAAGCGACCTGTAACATGCAACCCATAACTCGCATCAGATTCTAAAAAGTTGTATTGTTTCCCGATGAAATCGGTTTATTTTATTAAAAAAATAACTAGTGTCTATACTAAGAAATAATAAAGTCATTTTAAAAGTTAATGTTCCTGTCTGTAATTTGCTCTATATTAGTATAAAAAATGCTGTAATGAGTCAAAAAATATTTTTCTAAAATACCCTAATTTTATTAAAACGGCAAATGTAATAGAGTATTAGTTTTGAAATAAAATATTGTTACCTTATAATTTTGAACAAAACATTATGTTGATGAGTGTTTCTGTTGAATTAACGTAGTTGTTCAGAATAGATCTAAATATTATATTTTTTTTTGATAATTATTCGAATTATTAGTATAGGTACGTATATTATCAATTATTATTACTTTTTCTTACTTTTGCTTCTTAAAATATTATTTATTAAACCTTATTAGCAAGCATACTTTGGGAGTAATTAAACGACAGGGAATCCTCGGCAGCCTTTTTCTTTATATAGGAGTTTTTATTGGCTTTATTACATCAGCTATTCTTTTCCCAAAATTTTTAAGCAAAGAACAAATTGGTTTAATTACAACCTTACTTTCTTATGTTGCCATTTTTGCGCAAATTGGAACTTTGGGGTTTACAAGTGTTACCATTCGAATGTTTTCCTATTTCAGGGATTATAAAAAGTACCACAATGGGTTTTTTACTATTGCATTGATTATAATATTTGTTGGGTTTTTTATAGCACTCGCTCTGTTTTTTGTCTTTAAACCGATATTGATTAGTCAGAATATTGAAAATTCACCTTTATTTGTTGAATATATTTATTATTTAATCCCATTAATATTTTTTACACTTGTTTTTTTTATTGTAGATATCTATAATACGGTTTTATTTCAGGCTGTTAGAGGGATTTTTCTAAAAGAATTTGCACAGCGCTTTGTTATATTAATTGCCCTGAGTTTTTATTATTTTCAAATTTATTCTTTTAAATACTTTGTTTGGGCATATATTACTGCCGTTTCTTTACCGGCAATTTTTATTTTATTATGGCTGGTTAGGGATGATGAGTTTAAAATAAAACCAAACTGGAAATTTATTACCCCTGATCTGAGAAATTCAATGATTGGAGTCGGACTATTTGGCGTTTTATATGGTCTTGCAGGAATTGCTGCCATTCAGATTGATAAAATCATGATGAGTTCTATGTTAAGCCTGGAAGCAACAGGGATTTATGCTACCGTTTTTACCTTTGCTGCTTTAATACGTATCCCATCACGTGCCATTCTGAAAATTGCTTCTGCTGTAATTGCTGAGGCCTGGAAACGGAATGACCTGAAAGAAATAAAAAATATATATCGCTCAACGGCCATTAATCAATATATAATAGCTTTACTGGTATTTATTGGCTTATGGGCAAATGTTCATAATATTTTTCGCATTTTACCGGAATCTTTTGTAGCCGGGAAATACGTCATTTTCTTTTTTGGCCTGGCTTATACTTTTGATATGGCAAGTGGTGCCAATAATACCATTATTGCCAGCTCTAAAAATTATAAATATCTGAGTTGGTTTATTTTGGGATATCTTATTTTGATCTTAATTAGTAATTTGCTTTTTATTCCATTATGGGGAATAACAGGTGCTGCTATGGCATCAGCACTTGCTTTAAGTGTTTTTATCTTAGTCAGGGTTGTTTTTGTGTATTGGAAATTCAGGATGCAGCCTTACAATTACAAATTTATTATTTTATCAGCTATTGGTTTAATTAGTTATTTTGTGTCTTTGTTGATTCCGGAGCTAAGCAATTTGTACTTAGATATTGTTTTGAGAAGCGGCCTAATTACTGTTATCTATAGTTTGCTGACGGTTATTTTAAAGGTTTCACCTGAAGTGAATGGGATTGTAATAAAATATTGGGGAAAATGGATTGATAAATAATTCATGCATGGCTTTTTCTATTATTCAGGTTAGATTAATACCTTAATGCTGTAGGTTTTTTTGTTTTAACCAATATTTATATTTTTACCCCAACCTTAAAAATTAACCTATTATGAACCCAATCTTAAGGACTTCTGTTCTTATAGTGCTTTATTTAATAAATTCTCTTCAAATATATGCTGACGATATCTGGATTGAAACATTTTCAAGCCCGGAGAAAGGGTATTGGGGTGGGGGTAGTGATCTGTCGGGAGTTTTTACCTGGACTTTGGATGCTTCGGCCTGTAGCTTATTAGATGTTGATGACTATATAAAAACGGTTACAACAAATGATGGCCGAATGGAAGCCCGTGATATTGATAACGAAGCTATTTGGACATCAGAGCTAATTGATATTTCAGGCTATAAAAATGTTGTCTTATCGGTTGAAACTTCAGAAACGGGACCTTCAATAAATACGAATAAATATGTTAAAGTATTTTATAAACTGGATGGGGGCATAGAAACTCTTTTTGATACCAATGGTGATAATATTGGTAACTGGTCAAGTGCTACAGCCACTCAGTCAATAGGGACTGCTTCTACAGTGCAAATTATTGTTCGGATAAACAACCCAAATAGTAGCGACCTTTCTATTTTTGATAATGTTTCCGTTACCGGCGATCCTGATATTCCCGATACCCAAGCCCCGGAGATGATTTCTATGGTGGCAGGTACAGCCAACACACTTCGCTTAAGATTTTCAGAAAGTATGGATCAAACCACTGCTGAAAATATTTTAAACTATGTGGTAGACAATTCAGTCGGAAATCCGTTTACTGCGGTTTTAAATGTAAGCAATGATTCTATTATTGATCTGGATTTTACAAATGATTTTGCAACCGGGCAAAATTACCAAATAGATATTACTGCTGTGCAAGACCTTAACGGAAACCTTATTAAAGATACAACAGTTCAATTTGTGTATCTGCCTTTTATTCTGGATGAGGTTTTTGTTATCAATAATAATGAATTAACTCTTGACTTCAGCAGGGATTTGAACCCAGGTTCTGCATCAATCATTGCTAATTACATAGTTGATAATGCAATTGGTAGTCCTGCTACTGCTGTTTTTCAGGAAGATAATAGTCAGGTAAAATTAAGCTTTATTACTGATTTTCCAAGTGATACTGAATTAAGTATACATATTGAAAACCTTGAAGATGAAAATAATATCGTGTTGGAAACTATAAATATAGCTTTTTATTGGCATAATACACTACGATATGATTTAGTCATAAATGAAATCATGGCCGATCCGATACCGGCGGTTAGTCTACCCGAATATGAATATCTTGAAATCTATAATAAAACCGATTATACAATTTGTTTGAACAACTGGAACTTAATTATTGGTAATAAAACGAAAGTTTTTCCATTGAAAAATATTCAGTCGGACGAGTATTTACTCATCTGCTCCGAATCAGCACGGTCAGAACTTAATGTCTTTGGTGAAACCTTGGGGTTACTGGGCAGTACTGATTTAATCAATGCAGGGAAAGAACTTGCTTTACGAACAAATCTGCAATTAACAATTGATACTATAAATTATGCTCTTGATTGGTATCAAGACGAAGACAAAGACAATGGTGGTTGGGCTTTAGAACGGGTAGATCCTGAAAATACTTGTGGCCGTTTAAATAACTGGAAAGCCTCGGTTGATGTTTTAGGCGGAACACCTGGCAGGCAAAATTCTGTTTATCAGTCAAATATTGATTTAACAAAGCCTCAACTTATTGATATTAAACTGCTTTCTTCAACAGAGATAGAGTTAATATTTGACGAGGAATTGCATTTTATGGAAGTCTCAGATACATTAAATTATATACTTGATAACTCATTTAACCCATCAACTGCATTTTTATCCGGCGAAGAGCAGAATGTTATTCAAGTTACTTTTAGGGATGCATTTGGTATAGGTGAACACAGTTTGAAAATTTTGAATATTGAAGATTTATGTAGCAATTCTTTAGGAACCTTTGATACTGTTTTTACCTATTATCCGGGATATGAGTTTGATATTATTATTAACGAAATAATGCTTGACGTCAATCCGGCACCTAATGTACTTCCACCGGTAAAATATATTGAAATTTATAATCCGACTGATGTAAATATTAACTTATCGGGCTGGTCATTATTAATTAATGAAGATTTAGAGTATTTTACAGATATTCAATTAGCTGCGAAAAGCTATTTGATTTTGACTGATAAAGATGATGTTAGTTTATTCTCAAATTATGGAACAGTCTATGGGATATTTTCAGAAGGTAATTTAGGTACTTTAAAAGGGCAAATTAGTTTGTTTAATAGTAATAACAAGTTAATTGAATATTTGAACTACTCTTCTGATTGGTATGGTGACAATGAAAAGAAATCAGGTGGATGGTCTTTGGAAAGGATAGACCCTTTAAACTATTGTGGGTTAAATTCAAATTGGTTGGCATCAGATGATTATAAAGGAGGGACACCTGGAAGAACAAACTCTGTTTTTGCTGATAATTTGGATGCCGGATCATTTGAATTATTAAATATTGAAATTTTATCCTCCTCTAAACTTCTGTTGCAGTTTTCGAAAAATATTAAGGAAGAGCAAGTTCTTAATACAAACAGTTATTTTGTGGATAATGGTCCTGGCAACCCTATGTTTGCAAATTTTCCAGATACCAGCCGGGCAACAATAGTTCTACAGTTTGCCACACAATTTACAGATGCTTATGTCCATACTCTTAGCATTGAAAATTTGTTGGATTTTTGTGAAAACTTACTAATCAACCCACAAAAGGAATTTACTTACCATTTAATATCTTCGAAAGTAGCTTATGCAGAATCAAAAAATATGGTAAAAATCATTTTTTCTGAAGAAGTAGAAATTGTAACAGCTCAACAAACAGGAAATTATTTAGCTGAGCCTGATTTGGGAACACCATTTAAAGCATACAAACATGCCAAAAACACCAACGAAGTTTATTTAGAATTTGATATCCCATTTGAAAATGGTGCAAAATATACTATTCATATTGAAAATGTGAAAGATTTAAACGGTAATGTTATAAAATCATCAGAATTATTCTTTAGTTACTTTGAACCAAACCACAATGACCTTGTTTTAAACGAGATTTTATTTAACCCTCGAAGTGGTGGTGTTGATTTTGTTGAAATCTATAACAATTCAGCTTACCCCATAGATTTGAAACATCTAAAAATAGCCAAAAGGAATGATGATGGAATTGTTGAATCAGTTCAGGATATAAGTAAAGAAAACTCCTTGTTTCTATCGGGTAACTATTTAGCCATGAGTTCAGATACATCACAAACAAAAACTGATTATCCTGCAATAAGTTACGAGCGCTTTGTGCAATTAAATTCTCTACCTTCATATCCTGATGATGAAGGTACTGTTGTTTTACTCTTTCATGATTCTGTTGTTGATGATTTCAGTTATTCTGATGATATGCATTTAGCATTAATTAATGATGTTAATGGTGTTTCATTGGAAAAGCTTGATCCCGATTCTGAAACCTCTGACCCTCAGAACTGGTTTTCTGCTGCTGAAAGTGTTGGTTTTGCAACCCCTGCCAACAGGAATTCTCAATTTACTAAATTTTCAACTGAAAATACCGATGAAATTCTCATCGAGCCTGAAGTTTTTTCACCTGATAATGATGGTTATAATGATCGCGTTTTTATCCGATATAAATTTGATGAGCAGGGATACGTTGGTAATGTTACGATTTATAACAGCAACGGGCAATTGGTTAAACGCATAGCTAATAACGAATTAATGGCCGTCGAGGGCAGTTTATCATGGGATGGATTATATGAAAACAATCGAAGGGCAGATATTGGGATTTATATTGTTTATTTCGAGGTTTTTAATCTGCAAGGGACTGTAAAAAGGTTTAAAAAAACATGTGTGGTAGCTGCTAAATTGAAATAATAATTGGAAGATTGATGCTGATTTCTATTTTTCTCCTACTTCAAACTTTTTAACCAACTGGCAATCTTTACTATCTGTAATAGTTACCTCATGAATACCTTTACGAAGGTTGGTGATTTTTTCAGTAGTTTGTCCCTCATCCCAAAGAATAGAATATGGTTTTGTCCCACCTGTAATATTAATAGTGATTTCTCCGATTGTTTTTTCGTGTTCAGTGGGTGTGATATATGCTTTCAATTTTAGCTCATTTGATTGTTTCAGTTCTATTATTTCAATTCTTTCACACTGATTATTGTCGGTAACAGTTACAGTATATTTTCCGGCACCGAGGCCAATTAAGTTTTGTGCATGTTCATCGTTTGACCATTCGTATGTGTAGCCCGGTATCCCTCCATGGGCAGTTATATAAATAGACCCTGATTTTTCATTATAGCATTCGATATCAATTTTTTCAAATTTTATCAGTAATGCTTCTTTAGGTTCTGTGATAATTATGTCTTTCTTCAGTTTGCAATTGTGATTATCAGTTACCATAACTGAATACTTTCCTGCTCTTAAGCCTTTTAATTCTGTGCCGGTTTTTTTGTTGGCCCATGTTGCAGAATAATCTGGTGTGCCACCTTCAATAAACAATTTGATTTCACCACTATTGCCACTAGTACAGATTACATCTTTTTTTTCAAAGTCAATAAAAAGAGCTTTATCAGGTCCGATAATTTCTACTGTATCATAAGCGGTACATTTGTTTTTATCAGTTATCTTTACTTCGTAAATTCCTTTTGGAAGTTTCTTTAAACTGTTTTTTGTCATTCCGTTTGTCCAGTTATAGCTATAACCCGGCGTGCCACCTGAAACATTTACAATTATACTACCATCGGTTTCGCCAAAACAACTAATGTCTTTTTTACCATGAGCTATCAAAATTGGTTTTTCAGGCTGTCGAACAAAAATGCTGTCTTTTATAGTACATTCATTATTATCTGTTATATTAATTTGATAATAACCTGTAGGAATGCCGCGCAGGTTTTTGTTATTTGAGCCATCAGACCAATAATAGGCATAGCCCGGTTTGCCACCTTCTACATTTAACTCAATGGCACCATTGGAACCACCATAACAACTTACCGGTTTAATGTTTTTTGTTAAAACAAGTGCTGTGCCTGGTTGTTTAATGAGCCCTTCGGTTTTGTATGTACATCCATTTGCATCAGTAACTAAAACGCTGTAAGTTCCTGCTCTAAGTCCTGTGGCTGCATAGCTGGTATCCTTATTTGACCATTCAAAATGATATGGCGGTGTTCCACCTTCTGCAATAGCTGTTAATTTACCATCTGAACCATTATAACATGAAACATGTTTTTTCTCAATGGATGCTCTTAGTTTCATTTTAGGCTGAGTAATTTCCACACTGTCAGTTATCACACAGGTACCGGCATCTTTTACCCAAACCCTGTATGTCCCAGGTCTTAAGTTTCTTAATTCAAAATTTATTGAATCATTTGACCAGATAAAATCATAAGGTTCCTTGCCTCCATTAATTTCCAGGCTAACTGAACCATCACTAGCACCCCGGCAGCTAACATTTTTAACATTAAACAAGGCGTATAACGCTACGAGAGGTTCAGTTACCGTATAAATTGCTGATAACTTCCTGCCTTTATTATCCGTCACAGTAACATTGTAGGTTCCAGCTTTTACATTTATCAGGTTTTCAGATACATTTCCATTTGACCATTCGTATTTATAGTCAGGGATACCTCCGCTAACTATTAAATCTACAAAACCATTGTTTCCACCTTTACAACTCACATGTCTGGCGGAAAAAGCCAAACGCATTGGTGAATCGTATTGATAGCGGATGTTTTCAATATAATCATGCTTATTGATATTGGCCTCGGCTAATTGTAACCCGTTGTCTGCTGAATACCATCGGTATATGGTAAAATTTTTATTTAGTGAGTATTCCGGTGCCGGGGTCCAGCCAAATACCGAATACTTATAGCCTCGTACCCGTTTATGAACAAATACTACTTCCCTCAATGTTTTGTATTTGCCAAGGGGTGTTTTTAAATATCCTTCTGCATCAATTCTTGCTTCATATCTATAGGTTATATCTGCACGAATCGAGTCTGTTCCCGGTTTGTGAAAATAAGGTGAAACGAATTTGGATATAGTAGTATCTGCATAAATTAAATTTAATCGTGTTTCGTTGTTTCGGTATAGAAATTTATCTTTAAATTTTAAAAGAACAGGGATTTTAACTTCCATAAAATCACCAATTAGACCTGTCTGGTATACTTTACCAGAGTCCAGCCTCAAGTATTCAATTTCAACAGGACTAGAAACAAGAGCTATTTGAGCATCGGGAAACCGCCTCCAGTATTTTGTTTTTCGTGGTTTTTTTAAGCGGATTGTATCAAAAACTGTGGGGTTAAAAGTTGAAATATCCCATTCCTCTGCACCCAGATCATTTATCTGTATTTTTTTTTCAGGATAAAGTTTTACCTTGGCAAATATATAGTTTGTCCCAATTTTTGGAAAAGTCTTACTTCCCAGTTTAATTTGTGCATTAATTGGGTAAATTGGCAAAATAATCAGGCATAAAATTAAAATTGTCCTGAAATAACTCATTAAATAAGTATTTTTGAATTTTAATATCAATTTTATTTAATTTTGTATGATATAATGAGCTAAGCAAATTTTAGTTCAGTCTAAAATGGGTTAAGCATAATATCTGAAAATCAGTTTTATCCTGTTACACCAATTGGCGGATTGGGTAGAAAATTACTGAAAATATAGTGCCAATTCATTATAAATTGCACTCAAATATATAAAATTAAAACTTTTAAGAATCATAAAGTAGTCTCTAAAAATTAAAAATTCAAAGCCTCTTCCGCTTCAGCGGAAGCTTTCAAATTTTTCAAAGCTCGACTCCCGTCAAAAAACGGGATGAGTATTTTGAAAAATTTGAGTAACACAGAAGTTTGGATTTTTAGAGTTTACCATAATAAATTAAAATATGGAAAAGACCAGGCTAAAGAAGGTAGATCGCTTGATTCAGAAAGAGTTAAGCCTTATATTTCAGCAAAACCCTTTGGCTGAATACCGTAATATACTCATATCAGTTACGGTGGTTCGTATAAGTCCCGATTTGTCAGTGGCAAGGGTCTATTTAAGTATTTTCCCATCTGATGATAGCGAAGAAATTGTTGAAAAAATAACAGAACATACTGGTAAAATTAAATATGAATTAGGTAAAAAAGTGAGAAATCAATTGCGAAAAATTCCCGATTTGAAGTTTTTTGTTGATGATTCATTAGATTATGCAGGAAAAATTGATGATTTATTGAAATAAAAATATTAACAATTTGAATTTATCCTTTTTTATAGCAAAAAGATATCTTTTCTCAAAAAAAACACGAAACCTGATTAATTGGATTTCAGGTATATCAGTTTTTGGTGTTAGTGTTTTTACAATGGCTATGATCGTTATATTATCTGTTTTTAATGGTCTCGATAGTGTTGTTAAATCGCTTTTCAGTTCTTTTGATCCTGATTTTAAAATAAGCGCTGCTGAAGGAAAAGTTTTTTCAAGCGAAGACAGTTTAATCAGGCAAATTGACAAGTTGAATGAAATTGCGTTTTATACAAAAGTACTGGAAGAGAATGCTTTGCTCGAATATGATGAACGACAGGCTATTGGTAAGGTAAAGGGTGTGTCAGGTAATTTTGGTCAAACCAGTGGGATTGACAGCATGGTGATTAGTGGTGAGTTTTTACTCGAAAATGAGTATGAAAAATTTGCAGTTCTTGGTTGGGGCTTATCCAACACGCTTTCAATCAATTTAAATTTATTACGTCCCATTAAAATATGGGTACCGAAAAGGAATGCCAAACCGGGTATTATGGTCAATAATGCATTTAATATTAAACCTATTTTCCCCATTGGAATTTTTTCTGTATTGCAGGACGATTATGACGCTCAGCTAATGATTGTTCCTC
This sequence comes from Bacteroidota bacterium, assembly GCA_039714415.1. Taxonomy (GTDB): domain Bacteria; phylum Bacteroidota; class Bacteroidia; order Bacteroidales; family NBLH01; genus NBLH01. The sequence continues at coordinate 16,668 of JBDLJL010000021.1, read as the reverse complement.
TCGAATTTGCCCAAAACCTGCTGGAATATACCGATGAGCTTAGCTCAATTGAAATTAAGGCTTCTGAAAATGTTGATTTAGACATATTGCAAAAAAAAATAGAAGACCTTCTGGGCGATGCTTATATTGTGAAAAACAGGTTTCAGCAGCATGAATTTTTATTTAAAGTGATGCAATCTGAAAAATGGGCAATTTTTTTAATATTTTCTTTTATTTTAATCATAGCCTCCTTTAATTTGACAGGATCATTAACGATGCTTATTATTGATAAAAAGAAAGATATTGTCACTTTGAAGAATATGGGTGCTGAAAACAGCCTGGTTAAGAAAATATTTTTGATTGAAGGCTGGCTTATTGCCTTTATTGGTGCAATTTTAGGTCTAATTTTAGGGGCTGTTGTTTGCTGGGCACAGAAGGAGTTCGGAATTGTAGAGTTACCCCAGGCATTTGTTGTTAGATATTACCCAGTTGAAATGCGGATGACTGATTTTTTATCTGTATTTTTTATCGTTCTGGCAATTGGTTTTATTTCATCCTGGGTGCCTGTACGGTTTATCACGAAAAAGCATTTGAAAATCTAGAAGGATGTGAAAATTTGGGAGTGTGGAAATTTGAAGATCAGGAGATAGGGCAATTGTATTTAAAAGTATAAGTATATATGTAAGACAGAAATATTTTATTAGTAATTTCTGTAATTTATTGACACAATGTTTTTTTTTCTTTCTTTCCCTTAGATAAAAAGAAACAAAAATCTAGGCAAAACAATAAACATGCAATCAGAATCTCTACAAGGTGTTATCACTAAAATGAAAAGTGCCTATGAAAATCCTATACAGTATTATTTGCCTTTAGGTGATAACTTGGTGGATATGAACGGGCTTATTGGAAAAGAAATTGAACTTGAATTCTCTGGTGACATCCATTGTGTTTCCTGTGGAAAAATCACGAAAAAATCATTCGCACAAGGTTATTGTTACCCTTGCTTTGTAAGTGTGCCTGAAACATCAGAATGTATTTTACGTCCGGAATTATGCCGTGCCCATGAAGGTGTTTCGCGCGATATGAAATGGTCAGAAAGTCATTGTTTACAAGATCATTATGTATATCTTGCTATTTCCAGTGGGCTAAAGGTTGGGGTAACCCGTTCAATACAAGTACCAACTCGTTGGATTGATCAGGGGGCATGGAAAGCAATTAAGTTGGCAAAAACCCCAAACAGGTATCTGGCCGGTGAAATTGAAGTAGCCTTAAAAGCTTACATGAGCGATAAAACAAGTTGGCAAAAAATGCTGAAAAATGATATTGCAGAAGATATTGATCTTGAAGATGAAAAGCAAAAGGCATGGGAACTTCTTGATGAGGAACTACAGCAATATATAGTTGATGATGATGAAATTATGGAAATTGAATATCCAGTTTCTATTTATCCACAAAAAGTAAAAAGCCTAAATTTTGATAAAACTCCTGTAATTAAAGGGAAACTTGCCGGAATTAAAGGGCAATATCTTATATTTGAAGATAATATGGTACTTAATATCAGGAGGCATACAGGTTATAAGGTGAAATTGGTAATTAGTTAATTGGTAATTAGAAATTAAACTGAATTTTGATTAATTTTCACTTTAATTATTGAATTTGTCGAACAGGGTAACTAGTAATTAGTTATTGGTCACCTTTTTCAGATATCTAATTATCAGCTACTAATAACTAATTAGTGCTTGAACGAAAAAGGGTTTGTCATTAAAAATCTGTTTTACCCCAACCAAAAAGGCGCAGATTTTCAATAACTTTACCCTTTAGGGACGTGGTAAAAAGTTGTTGAAAATCGAAATTTACGATATTTTTGTTCAGAGACTAATTACAATAAGTTAGTTTAATGAAAAGAAGGAATATATGACGATGCAGATTGCAATAAGTCAGGTTATCTGAAATTAGGGGATCTTTATGGACACAAAACAATTAAAAGAAATAAAAGATAAAATTACTGAGGAAATCCAAAAAACGGAGAAATCAGTTATTACTTATAAGGAAATGACCAAACCTATTGCACCCGATTGTGCCATTGGCCGTGTTTCGCGAATGGATGCTATAAATAATAAAAGTGTGGCCGAGGCTGCTTTACGGAAAGCAGAGGAAAAACTATCAAAATTAAAATACGTACTCACAAAAGTTGATGATGAGGGTTTTGGCTTATGTGTAAAATGTGGGAAGCCAATTCCTTTAGGCCGGATTTTGCTTATGCCTCAAAGCAGGCATTGTGTGCATTGTGCAAGTTGATCCTCATTGAGGGTTTTATATAGTTAAAGGCCTGTCTAATATCCAAATATTGGAAACTCGATATTAATAATTTGAGTTTTAAAAAATACCGAATTTCCAAATTTTACTTTATTTTTTATACGTAACCATATATGCTACTACAGTTTTATCATCTTCTTTTGATAAAGTAATCGTTGCACTTTTTTCATCTTTTGTGTACATCTGCATAGATTCTTCACCTGCACCCATGGTCATAGTGTTTTCCCAACCGTTTGATTTCATTTCTTTTAGAATTGTTTCTTTTACATCAGAAAAATCCTCGTCAGATTTTACTCCAAAAGTAACCACCTGACCATCATTTGAAGTCATGTTTCCAACACCTTGTTTTTCTCCGTCAATCACATAAACATCTGATGGGAAATCATCCGGAAGTTCATTTTCATTGCTGCTAAAGGTAACTTCTTCACCGTCTTTACCTTTTATGGTGATTTCGCCATTTTTCCCATCTTTATCAACATCAATATCAACATCTCCACCGGTCATAGTTTCTAAAATGTTTTCGGCCATATCTTCTGCTTTTTCTTCATCGCTTTTTCCACTACCACATGCTGAAAGGGCAAAGAAAAAAATACCTGTTAAAATAATTAGATTAAATTTTTTCATTTTTTCATTTTTTAAGAATTAAGTAGAGCAAATTTAGTAAATTAATTAATTTATGCTACTTCATTTTATTCTTTTCCGTTAACAGAGGTTAATTGTTTATTAAATGCCAAATTATATGAGTAAATGGTTTTTTATAAACATGCAGAAGCTTGAAGTTTTGGTAAATTAATTTACCACAGCTCTTCCGAGCTGTGATATTTTAACAGCTTAGGAAAGCTGTTCTACTAGTTTTCTTGCAGAGACTACTTAGTGTTTGTCCGTAAAGTCGCAATTTGTAGCATTTTTTGAAATATCTGCCTAATCGAAAGACACAGAAGTTGGCTATAAACAGGCTACAGTGGGCAGGGACTGTAAAGTCTGCCTACTGAGAACTGAAGACTGTTCTCCTTTCAAAATAGTTAGATACTCAAAAATGCAAAAGGTGCCGACATTATAGACACACTCTACTTAACCAGCTTAGCTGTTCCACTTGAAGTTTTAATTAGTATTATTGGTGTGGAATTTCTTTTGGTAAATGATTTTACATCATATTTTTTGCCGTTTTTTTCTATTACTTCTTCTTTATCAAATTTTATAGGTGAGATAATTCTGCCTTTCTTTACCCTTGCTGTAAATTCATAAAATCCATTTAAGTCATTTCCATTATAATTAAGTGTAACATCACCTGAAGCTGAAGATAATGTTAAATCGTGGGTGGTACTTTTTGCTAAATTTACTTCAACATCACCGGAGGCAGTATTAAAAGTGCTTTGACCCCCAACCATTATATCCATGGCCTCAATTTCGCCACTGGCTGAGTTAAGCTTTAACACAGCATTAGCCTTGTTAATATTAATATCACCTGAAGCTGTGTTCATTTTAATTTTCCCTTTAAGGTTTTCTGCATTAATATCTCCACTTGCCGTATTTAATTTTAAGAGTGCATTTATCGTATTTAATTTTACATCACCACTAGCTGAGTTTAGTTTAATTTCTCCTTTTAAGTTAGCTAATTTAATATCACCTGAAGCTGTATTTACGTAAATGCTTTTAGTTATGTCTGTAATTTCTACATTTCCTGAGGCAGAGTTAAACTTTACATTGGTATTTTCAGGGACCGTAATAGTCCATTCAGATTCCCCATTACATTTACCATCAAAATCTTCTTTAATTTTGAGTAAATCAGATTCTTCATTAAATTCGGGTTTGAAACAATCATCATTGTAGGTATAAGACAGATGAACCTTTATTTCATTTCCATCACCTTTTTTTATTGTACAATCGCCACTTACTGTTGATATGCTTACTGTTTCTTTAACTTTAAAGATTTTATCCACAACTTTCTGCGCATTCGCAGTTGAAAAAAGAAAGGGGATTAAAATCAGGCATAAAGTAAATTTCTTCATAATTATGAGATTTTAGATTATTAATAATTTTGTTATATATTTAAAGACGGGAATAAATTATAAATGCTGCAAAAAGAACCAAAAATATCCGTAATCCTGCCGTTTTATAATGCAGGGGTCACACTTGAAAGGGCAATTTCCAGTATTGCAAATCAAACATTTATTGATTTTGAATGTATTTTAATTGATAATAATTCAACGGATAGGAGTTGGGCTATTGCAAGAAGTTGGGTGGAAAAAGATCAACGCTTTATGCTAATTACTGAAAAACAACAAGGGGTGGTCTTTGCTTCAAATGCGGGCTCTATTTTGGCAAAAGGTAAGTATATATCAAGAATGGATGCAGATGATTGGGCTTATCCTGATAAATTGAAATTACAAGTTGATTTTCTGGATAGTCACCCAGATTTTGGTGCAGTGGCAGGATTGGTGAAACATGTGCCACACAATGAAAATACGGCGGGTTTTGCCCGTTTTGTTGAATGGTCCAATTCAATACAAACATTCGAGGAAATATCTAACCGTAGGTTTATTGAGCAACCCATTGTAAACCCAACAGCCATGTGGCGAAAGGAAGTAGCTGAAAAATTTGGCATGTACCGCCATGGTGATTTTCCGGAAGATTATGAATTGTGGCTTAGGTGGTTAGGAGAGGGTGTGGAAATTCATAAATTACCCGATATAGTATTAAAATGGTATGATTCTGATACACGGCTTACAAGGACACAGGATATTTATAGTGATAATGCTTTTTACAGAATAAAAACTAAATACCTAGCTGAATGGCTCAAAAAAAACAATACTTTTCACCCAAATGTTGCTATTTGGGGTGCGAGCCGGGTTTCTCGCCGAAGGGCAAAACTGTTAACACAATCCGGAATAAATATTTGCTGTTATATTGATACAAAAAAAGGCCGGCAATTAGATCATAATGTTATTTACTATGAGGATATCCCACCTCCACAAGAAATTTTTGTGCTTAGTTATATAAAGCAAATGGACAACAGGGCACAAATTCGAAGCTTTCTGAATAGCAAAGGATATATAGAAGGTGAAAATTATTTGCAGGTTTCTTAGGTTAGTAATTGGTAACTGGTAATTATTTTCAAAGAGTAAGATTGGCTAAAATGGAACTCTCTTCCCATAAATAGTATGGTTAAACTCATCCCCATCAAAAATAGCAGTATTTGGTAAAACCCCCCATCTTTCAAACCCGAATTTTTCCATTAATTTAATGCTTGCTGTATTATGTTCCATAATGTAGGCCACGAGCGTATTAATTTTTAGTGCAGAACATTGAGTCATTGCATATTGAAGTAATTCACTGGCAATTCCCTTGCGGTGGTGCTTTTTTTCAATATAATAGCTTATTTCTGCTGTATAATCAAAAGCCCCTCTGTTTTGTCTATAAGGGCTTATACTTATCCAACCAACTACTTTTTCCGCAATTTCTGCTACGAAAATGGGGTACTTGTCTGGTGTATGACTATTAAACCAGTCAATTCTTTCTTCGGGTTTAAAGAGAACTGTGTCGCCGGTAGAAGATTTTGAAGGTATAGCCTGGTTGTAGATTTCAACAATTTTTACAAGATCTTTTATTTTTGCTAGTCGAATATGCATATGCAAAATTAAGGAAACCTGACCAAATTACTACAATGTATCAATTAAATAATAATGTGAAATCTAAATGATATTATTTATATTTGTAAGGGAGCCTTTAATAAATTAATTAAATTATGAAACATCCCCCGAAAAAAAAATCTGGGCAGGCAATGATTAAGTTTAAAACACAAAAGAGCATTATTATTTAGTAAATTTTTTAAACATGAATGTTGAGCTTTGAGGATGTTCTTTCGCTAAGGTGGGACAGTTAGGGAATCGGGTTTTAAAATTAAATAGAAAATATAAACAAAAACAATATTTCCTTAAGGGTTAAGGCCGTGCAAAAAAACATACAATATTCAATAAACAACACTCAATAAACAAGTAAATGTAGGCAAATATTAGCAGGTAATGAATATTGATTATTTTATGTTGAGTTTTGATTATTTGAACGCGATCACCTTTGGTGGGAAAGGTACAGACCATTAATGATAAAAAAATATTAGCAGATGAAAGGAATCGTATTAATTGTACTGGTATTATATGGAATATGGGGGTATTCTCAAAAATCAGGGTTTAATACTTTCCATATTCAAATTGATAAAAGAAATAAAATTACTTATGAACAAAGCCATGCCCTGATTATTGGAATTAGTGATTATTCTGACGGCTGGAATAAGCTTCCGGGAGTTAAAAAAGATGTTGGGGAAGTTAAAAACGTGTTAAAACTTCATGGTTTTAATGTTGAAGTATATGAAAATTTAAATAAAGAATATATTGATCGGGTTTTTTCAAATTTCATTAAACTATATGGGCAAAATAAAAATAACCGGTTGTTGTTCTATTTTGCAGGTCATGGATATACGGTCAAAACCACCTATGGTGACAATTTAGCCTATATTGTTCCAAAAAATGCACCCTTACCTAAAGTTGATTTGGCTGGTTTTCAGGCTAAAGCAATGGAAACTACGCAAATTGAAATTTATGCGAAACAAATAAAATCAAAACATGTTCTTTTTGTATTTGATGCTTGTTTTTCTGGTGCCATGTTTCATGCGGAAAGAACTGTTCCTGATGCATTATCACTGGAGACACAAGGCCCGGTGAGGCAATTTATTACCAGTGGAAGTGAAAATGAAAATGTACCTGATAATAGCATTTTTCGTAATCAGTTTGTTCAGGCTCTTACCACGAAAAATGCAGATCTCTATAGAGATGATTATTTAACCGGAACAGAACTTGGTGAGTTTTTGCAAACTAATGTTGTAAATATGAGTAAAAATGCTCAACATCCCCAATATGGAAAAATTAGTCATAAAGTTTTAAATAAGGGTGATTTTGTTTTTATTCTGGCTGATTCGATTTTACATAAGGACAATGCAGTTTACGGAACTCTTCAACTCAAGTCAAAAATTAGTGGTGATTTATATCTTGATAAAAGAAAAATTCAGACAATATCTGCAAATTCAGTGCTTGTTTTGAAAAAAATACATCCGGGAAGCCATTTTATAGAAATAAAAGGTAAGAAAATATGGGAGGATACTATATGGGTTTATGAAAAAAAACTTACACAGGTTCTCATTCTTGATGAAATATATCAGAACAGTAACTACTGGATGGTTGATCAGAGAGATGGCAAATTATATAGCACTGTAAAAGTTAAAGACCAGGTTTGGATGGCTGACAACCTGAATTACGATGGGGGAGAAGGTAGTTATTGTTATGATGATAGCCTGCTGAACTGCAATATTTATGGAAAATTATATACCTGGGAAGCGGCAAAAAAGTTATGTCCAGAAGGCTGGCATTTACCCAAAAAAAATGAATGGTATAAATTATTGAAAAATTTGGGTGGTCATGAAGGAATAAATGATTTTGCTTTTAGTCAAATGGTTATTGGTGGTGGGGCTGACTTTAATGCCGTTTTTGGCGGGTTTCGCTATAGTTTTGGTGTTTATGATTATATAGGTTTTCATGCCGGTTTTTGGAGTGCAACAAAATTTAATAATGAAATAGCGGAGTATTTGGGTTTAAGTAAATATGGTCAAAATGCCACTTTCCAAAATGGCCATAAACAACTTGGTTTATCTGTTAGGTGTATTAGAGATTAGGGCTATCGTTTAAAATAGCTGTAATTTTCATATATCTATATCATTTTTCTTTTACAAGTGGTTGGTGTGTTGGTGATTAGTAATTAAGAAGGCTGTAGTTCGATATTACCTGTCTTCCCAGCCTTCAATTTGAAGATAAAGTTTACTGTTGGATGATTTATACATCCTGTTCTGGACAAACTTACCATATTTAGTAGTTTCTACTGATCTCCATGATCCACGGGTGAATTTAAAGCCCATTTTAAGCCACCTTGCAGGAATATTAATTGAATATTTACCTGAATTGTTCAATTTTAATTTAAACTTAGGGTCGCCCGGATCCCATTCATTAAAACCACCAACAATATAAATATCTGCGGATTTTGGAGTGTTTTTTGGAATTTTGCTTAACTCAATATTTATCATCCTTTCACTTTGGTTAGCTTTATCATTCCACCTTGCTACATTTATAAATAAAGTATCAATAAACTTTCTCTTAATTTTTCTGTTTGCAATTTTATTCCCTTTTGCATCCACTTCCTGCTTAAGCCAATTACCGCGAGTTACTTTAAATTCCATGTCATTCCAGCTCCATGGTACAGTTAGTAAATACATACCCTGTTCATTTTTTTTGAAAGAATAGTCTTTCAAATCTGTTTTCCACTTATTAATATTACCGGCCAAATATAGAGTCGAATTTATGGGAGTATTATCTGGTATATTCTTGATAACAATTGTAACATTTTTACGATTTCCTTTTGACAAATCCCGCCAGTTTTCAATTTCTAAATTTATCGTGTCTACTTCATCGTAATTATAGTCCAGGTTATTTAGCTTAAAACCGTACTTGTCAGCTGCCTCTTTACTCCATGATCCTCTTGTTATCTTAAATGAGAGGCCATATTTTTTTCGCGGTATAGATATTAAATACAGACCCTCTTTAGTTTTGTTAAAAACATAGTTAATATCACCTGGGTTCCAATCATTGAAATTCCCTGCTAGAAAAATATTATCACTTTTAGGTGTATTTGTTGGTATCTTTCGTAACACGATGGTAATTTTATTCAAATTATCGCCTGATAAATCCTTCCATTTTTCAACACTGATATAAGCAGTATCCCCTTTTTCAAAATCAAGGGTTCTTTTGGCAATATCGTCTCCATATTTATTGGCTTCAGGTCTTGAAATATCATTTCTTACAATTTTATATATGCCTTCTTTGCCATCTTTATTATAACTGCGTGGAATTGCAACTGACATTCTACCTGTTATACTATCTTTTTTGAATTTATAGCGGTCATCATCTGCAGGGTTCCATGCATTAAAATTACCGGCTATTTTAATTTCATCACCTTTTGGAGTATTTTCCGGGAATTTTTCAAGAACAATCGTTACTGAGTCACAGTCAAGGGGATCTAAATCTGACCAACTTTCAATTGAATTGATAATTGTGTCATTATCAAAGGTGTAGGCGTATCTGTCATTTTGTTCATTTCCGCATCTGTCTTTTTCAACTGTAGTCCAATCACCTCTGGTAAACTTATATTCAATACGTCCAAAAGTTGTTGGTAAAGTCACAAAATAGTTGCTATCAGAATGTAATGTGAGCTTATAGGATTCGTCACCCGGATCCCACAAATTGAAATTACCGGTAATATATAGATCAGCACCTACAGGCGTATTTTTTGGTATTTTTTCAACCTTTACTACAACTTGTTTACATGCACTAAAAATGAGCAAAGTACCCAAAATAATTAATATTGTTTTTATTTTAAATGGCATAATACTTAAATAAATTTGTTATGGGTTTTCCCATATAACAATCAACTAAATTGCCTTTTATATTTTAAATAATAAGTTTTATTTTTCTATCCATTCCAGAAATTCAGGGACTTTTGCCCTGCTAATTAAAATAGTGTCATCTCTTGCAGGCTCCAAATCAATTTTTAGCCTGCTGTTAAAAAATTTATGTATTTTATGTATTGCATTAATATTTATAATGTATGCCCTGTTAATACGGAAAAAATATTTAGGGTCCAGCATTTCTGATAATTGGCTAAGTGAATAATCAATTATGAATGGACGATTATTCGCAGAGCTAATAAAGACTTCATTATCTTCAGCATAAAAATAGGCTATGTCTTCTACCTTAACAGATTTAAACTGATCACCAATTTTTGTAATAAACCTTGATTTATATTCTCGCCCTGTTTTTGATAATTTTAATAATTTTTCTAACTGATTTTGATTGATAAAGGGTGATTCATTTTGATATTGTTTCTTTAGTTCATCCAGTTTTCTAAGGGCATTTTTTAATGCGTTTAATTCAATCGGTTTTAACAAATAATCAATGCTATTTACTTTAAACGCCTGAATGGCATATTCATCAAACGCCGTTGTGAAAATTACCGGAGATACAATTTTTACCTCATTGAATATTTCGAAACTTAATCCATCCGCCAACTGAATATCCATAAAAACAAGATCAGGATGATGATTGTTTTTAAACCAAAGTACACTATCCTCAACAGAATCAATACATTCCAACACTACAACCTCGGGCATAGCAACAGTCAGAAGCCTTTTTAGTTCATTTTGGGCAAATGGTTCGTCTTCTATAATTAGTGCATTCATAATTAAAGACATCAGTATTATTTATTAATTGGTATTTTATCATTACCATTAATTAATGGTATTTTTACCGTAAAATGTTTATCTGTTTCTTCAATAATTACATCTTTACTACAAACAAAAGCATAACGGCTTTTTATATTTTTTAAACCCAGTTCTGTTGAGTATTCTTTTATTTGTTTTTTTTGTAAATTGTTGGTTACCAGCAAGTATTCATCTGTTGAACTAATTTTTATAGTTAATTGTTTCTTTTTTGAAACGATATTATGCTTTACTGCATTTTCAATAAGCATTTGAATAGTCATAGGTGCAATAAGACTGTCCTTTAAATTATCATTAATATTAATTTCAAATGTTAGCATATTGGTAAAACGCAACTCATATAAATAAATATAGGCTTTAATAAAATCCAATTCGGTTTTAAGTTTAACCAGCTCTTTTTCTTTTTGTTCCAAAACATATCTGTATACCCTGGATAGTTTCCTGATATATTCCGCTGCTGTATCAGGGTTTTTATAGATTAAAGAAGATAAGGTGTTTAAACTATTGAAAAGAAAATGAGGGTTAACCTGATTCCTGAGCATTTCAAACTTGAATTCTGCATTCTCAATTTTAAATCTTTCTAACTCTGCAAGTGAAAACCTCCATTTATTTAACAGAAATAAGCCTAATTCTATAAAATTATATACTAAGGTGATGAATATTAACACAAACAAATGAATTAATTCAATTTGTATGATAAAAAAAGTTTTGTTCAGAATAAAATAATTCGCAATTAAGCGGGGGATATAGACAGCAATAAAAACAAAAAGAATATGTGCAAGGACTTGCTGTCCAAAACGTTTTTTTACATGATCATCCCAGCTTGTTTTTTTATTAAGTACTGTATTTATAAAATTAAATCCCTGAAAAACAATAATCCCAACAATTATGGTTGTCAAATAATTAAAAAAAGTATCTAAAATGCTATGGTTTCTATAGATCAGCCCAAGTATAATATCAACAGAAATTTTATAAACCAATGCAGATATGAATGCAAACAGTAACCTGTGCTTTATATTTTTTATTATTGATCTATAGGGCATTTTATAATTTGATTGTAGATAACCTCTAAAAATCCAAATTTTATCGTTATACAGTTTTTTTAAGATACTCACTTCGACTAGCTCTGTGCAGCGCATTTGCAAGAGTAAAATCGAACCTTAAAAAAACTGAAAGCCTCGAACTTTGAATTTTTAGAAGCCACCTTTATTTAATTGTGAAAGTAATAAATTATTATGGTACCTCAAGAAAAGGCTGAGAATTTCCTTTTTCCTCCCAAAAGGCTGAGCTTGTCAAATATTTGTAATTAATTTTGAGTGTTATCAAAAGCACTGATGTTTCAAATTAGCCATTACTTTTTTATTTCCACAACTACATCTGGTTTTCCTGTATTTATATCTTTTGCTATTTCTTTGCTGTAAACCTTTTTTAATCCTTTGTAAACATTAAATGTATACATTCCCATTGGGAACTTTGAAATGTTAAATGGTATTAATGCATCGCCCTTCCTAAGATATGAGCTTGCATATAAAAGTGATCCTTCTTCTGAATAAACTTTAACAATAAAGCTTTGTCTCTTGTTATTTCCATAGTTTGTTGCACGCAGAACAACCAAATTGTCACTATTAATTCGAATGTCGAATATTTGTAGTGTTGTATCTTTTTTTTGAACTTTTTCCCCCGGCAATTCATTTGCTAAGCCAAAAAATGATACCAAAAATAAAACTGCTGTAATAAAAGTTACCTTTGTTTTCATGACATCGTGTTTTAAATGAATAATTTTAATTTCTAATTCAAAAGTACGATGGACAAAGCAAATACGTAACTATTTAACCGTGAGCTGTAGAATTAACCGGGTGAAGTTAATTTTTGGGAATATGAAATAAATTACAGAGGTGAAATCTATGATAGTTAAAAATTATTAGAAATAGAAAAGCGAAGTTGCAAACTTCGCTTAGCCCCATGTATTCCTTTTATGTTATTTTATGCTAATTCCTTCTTTTGATGCCCCGTCCGTGGTAATGCCATTAACTCAAGAAAAAAATGATTTACGATTACTCGATTTTTGGAAAACATCGTAAGTCAAATAATCGGAAATCGCATATCGAAAATAAAAAAATGTGTTAGGTTAACGACATTACCGTCCGCGGTGGGTAGGGCAAACGCATGAAAAGGCCATTCTTAATAAATATAATAAAATATTCTTAGTTTGCAAAAAGTAATAATTCAATAAAATAACTTGTAGATTATCAGCAGCTTGATTTAATTGCTTTTAATTTTTAAAAAATGAAATTGCAATAATTTAATGCCACAGATTACTTGCGTGAGGGCTAAAGCCGTTCACAGATTTAAAGGAAGTAATTAAAATTAATTTTCACAGAAAAACAAGCGTAGCTTGTTTTATAATCTGTGAATCTGTGGCAATTATCATACTAGTGGTGGGCTTAATTATTTTCATTTTATTTTCATGCGTTTGCCCCGTCCGTGGTGTGGGTAGTTCATTTATTATAAAGGTTTAGCTCAAGCTTAATTCTTTTTATTAACTTTAGAAATTTCTTTATAGAGTTTCCCATTTTTGAAAATTGCTTCGTAAATAACTTTACCGGATTTATCCAATTGTTTGAATTTGCCGTGACGTTTGTCGTTTTTGTAATTAATCTCAGTATTTGGATTGCCATTCATATACCAAATTAACCATTGGCCTTCTCTTTTACCTTGTTTATAATGCTCCTGACGAATTTTAGCTCCGCCTTCTATATAATAAGTCCAACTACCATCCCGCAAACCATCTTTATAATTTCCGCTGGTATTTATCTTTCCGTCCGGGAAATATGTGATATACGGACCTTGATATATCCCATCTTTATAGCCCTCTGTTAAACGACTGATCCCTCTTTCAGTCCAATATTTGGCTACACCATCCTTTATGTTATCTTTATAAAAGAGTTCATATTTCTTTTGCCCGTTTTCAAACCAAGCTTCCCATTTACCGGTCATTTTCCGTTTGCTAAAACTGCCACTCATTTGTTTTTTACCACTCTCATACCATGAAACCCATGAACCTTCTTCTTCTCCATTTACAAATTCACCTTCATAAAATTTTCTGCCATTCTCATAGTATACTATCCAATGCCCGTTTTTTTTATTGTCTTTAAATTCCCCGGTTTTCCAAATTTCCCCGTTTTCATACCAATAAGTCCATAAACCATTCATTTTTCCATTGAGGTATTCGCCTTCATTCCCTTTTTGACCATCTGTACGCCAGTAAGTCCATTTTCCTTCCTGTATACCATTTACAAAGAATCCTTCAATATCTAATTTGCCGGTTTCAAACCACCATGTCGCTTTTCCATTCTTTTTACTATTTTTAAATTCAATTTCAGCAGACTCCTTACCGTTTTTATGCCAGAATTTATGAACCCCTTCTTTTAGCCCGTTTTTAAAATCTCCTTTAAATTTTTTATCGCCATTTTCCCACCAAAATGTCCAAACTCCATCTTTTTTCCCATTCGCCAATTTACCTTTCATCTCAAGTTGTCCGTTCTCATACCATAGCTTGTTGACACCATTTTCATGATTTAATTCACTCCATTTTTGCCCATTTTTGTACCACTGTTGCCATAGTCCTGTTTTAATACCATTTTGATAAGTTCCCTGTTTGAAGTTTTTCCCTGTATTGTAATATTCCTGCCAAAACGAGTCTCTATGTCCATTTTTATATGCTCCGGATTCTTTTAACGTATCATTGTCAAAATAACTTTTATAAAATCCGTTTCCTTCAATCACTAGTGTGTCACCATTCGGTAACCATGCATTAAGTAGTTTGTGCTTTTTATTGGCAGAATAATATTCTTCTTTGGATTTTTGCCCTGTTTTAAGCCAATAAGTCCATAGGCTGTCTTTTTGATTTTTTTTAAAGAAACCTGTTAATTTGGTCTTTCCATTGGGATACCACTCAGAATATTTCCCTTGTCTACTACCATTTATAAAATTCCCCTGTTCTTTTTTCTTCCCATCAGGGTGAAAATATGTGATTTCACCATTTAGTACCCCAAAACTATATTCAGCAGTTTGTATCAATTTTTCATTTTGGTCCCAATATTTCCACAATCCGGTTTCTTTCCCGGTATCGGTCATTTTTCCTTCTGATTTTTTCTTCTTGTTTTTCCAATAATAGGTTTGTAGTTTTTGAGCAGGAAGGTTAAGGGTGAGTATGAATAGAAATGCTGTTATTAGATACTTCATATACTTATTTTTAAATTTCTTTAATTTGTTCACGCCTATAAGTCTGGCTTAATAGACCTACTTTAGTTAATAAACCATTTATACCATAAAAATATTATATTTTTTTAAACTAATTGGCTATTTTTGGAAATACAATTGGTAATTTGACCACATTATATAATTTATAACTTAAATTTAATAATATGACTAATAAATCTAACATTTTAAGATTAATAATCTTAAGTAGCTTTCTGATCAGTGCATTTTTACCAATTAATGCGCAAGAAAATTTAAAATATCAAAAACCACCAAAAGAAATACTTGATCTGGTGGATGTTCCACTAGCACCGAGAGTTTTAATTGATGATAAAGGAGAACAAATGGTATTGCGTTACAGCGATAGTTATAAAACGCTTGCTGAATTATCTGAAAAAGAGCTTCGTTTAGGTGGTTTGCGCATTAATCCCAAAACAAATATTGGAAGTAGGACGACCTATTATAAAAATATTAAAGTAAAAAATGTAAAAGATAAGGATGCGATACAGGTTGCGGGACTTCCTGCAAATGCACGTATAGCTAACTTTAAATGGTCGCCTGATCAGACAAAACTTGCATTTACAAATACGGTTACAGAAGGTGTGGGATTATGGGTGCTTGATATAAAAAAGGCACAAGCAATAAAAATAACAGAGCCAAAATTAAATGCAAATATGCGCAACCCTATAAGTTGGTTTAAGGATGGGAATTCATTGTTGGTTAAATTTTTACCTGGCCAAAGAAAAAGCTTAATTAATACAGATGTGGCAGTTCCGGATGGACCAACAGTTACAATCAGTTCAGGTAAAAAAGCTCAAAACAGGACTTATCAGGATTTATTAAAGAATAGTAATGATGAGTTTAATTTTGAACAATTATCGATGTCTGAGCTTTATAAAGTTAATCTTGATGGTTCAAAAACAAAATGGAAGGAAAAAGCGATGTATAGCTCCATATCTTTTTCACCAGATGGAAACTATGTTATGGTGACAAATATTGATAAGCCGTTTTCATATATTGTTCCATATTACAGATTTCCGCAAAGAACAACTATTTATAAAAGTAATGGTGATTTTGTAAAAACAATTAACGAAGTTCCGTTAACCGAGGTATTACCGAAAGGGTTTATGGCTGTCAGAAAAGGTAAAAGAAGTATGAATTGGCGGAATGATAAACCTGCTACACTGGTTTGGGTGGAAGCTTTAGATGAAGGTGACCCTGAAAAAAAAGTAGATTATAGGGATGAGATTTTTCAGTTGGAAGCACCTTTTTCAGGTAAGGCAAAATCTATTTTTAAAACCATAAATCGATTTTCATATATCCAATGGGGAAATGAAAACATGGCTATTGCACATGATTTTTGGTGGAATACCAGAAATACAAAATCTTATGTTTTTAATCCTTCTAATGCAAAGCAACAAGCAAGGGTAATTTTTGATCGGAATTATCAAGATAGATATAGTGATCCCGGAAATTTTGTGACAAAAAGAAATGAGTATGGGAGGGATGTGCTTGAAATTGATGGGGGTAATGCTTATTTGGTTGGCGATGGTTATACCAAAAATGGGCAATTCCCTTTTATTGATAAAATGAACTTAAAATCAAAAGAAACAAAAAGATTATATCAATCAAAATATAAGGATAAAGCTGAGGATTTATCTAAAGTGGTTGATATGAAAAAAGGTAAAATATTAGTAAGGATTGAATCACCTAAGGAATATCCAAACTATTATTTTAGA